>JBAZRS010000303.1:0-6710 GCA_041662825.1 Victivallales bacterium
AAAGTTTCGGACAAAGCTCGCGACAAAGCTTGGGGAACTCGATAAAAACGGCATCGAAGCAGGTGGAGCAGTACACTCGCTGGAACTGCCTTTCTGAAAGCCGTTTCTCATCAGATGTAGCCTGTTTCCCGCATCTGGAACAGGCGACAGGTGCAGACTCCATCCTTATCCGAGCCTCCATCTCGATCTGCTCTATCGCCTTCAAGGCAGCAGCCAAAACGTAGTCGGGGCCGGAAGGTCTATTAGCCGCGTCACGTAGCACGGGCAAAGCCGTCTCGTCACCGATCTTGCCGAGTGTCAGTAATGCGTATTGCCGTACCTGCGGATGTGAGTCACGAGCCAGGTCGCAGAGGGCTGGTAATGCCATCCGCACTTCACGGGCAGTAGAGAGCTTACCCAAGGCCGATGCGGCGGCACGGCGTACTGTCGGCCCGGCATGTCTGCATAGCCCAATCAGTTCGCCAACTGCGGCAGCATCTCCGGCCTCTCCCAATTCGACTGCACGTCGTCGTGCCTGTTCCGAGGCGGCCTGAAATTGTCGTCGGTTCATATTTATACCTTGCAGACTTAACTCACATTGTTCGTTTTGTTTGCGGTATCAAAACCCGTATTATACTATTATATAGCAGTCCTTGCAAAATACTAATCAAGCCATGCCCGTCAATGTTTCCGACATGAAGACCGATGGGAGTCAAGTCGGCATCACACAGAAATGAGTTAATTTTCGTTTTCATAAATCAAATAATCTTCTATTGTACTTTATTTTTTATCTTTATCCAGATACGTCTTTAAAACGTCTGGATTAATTGAGGTTTTGTCTATTACGACAGGAAATTTAACATCAGGCAATTTCAACTGCTGAAAAGTAGGATATTCGGGAAAAGGTTCTGAGATTTTATCATGGATGAAATAGCTAATACCAAAAAATATTCGAGCCATACATTTCCCTTCCGATATAGGTTTAATATTATCGGCATTGGTGAATTTCGCAGGGTCTATCCTTTCTTGGCTTGGAACAGGAATAAACCAGACATAAGCGGTGTTGGGGGTTATAATGACATATCTGTAATCTTTATGTGAAGAAGCTCTATGCACCATCGGTTGAATGACAGACTTTGGAGAAACAGGATATCCTTTGTCATTAAGTAATTGGACATGGGCTGTTATTCTATCCCTTACAACGAGTACAATATTCTTGTCAGCCATAGTATTTATAACTTCAATACGGAAACCGAATGTTGACCCCGTTATGCTATTTATACAGTCATAGCGGAGGGCAATATCCTTATTTTCCCCAATCGCAATTCCAGATTTGTTACCATCAGTATTTTCTTTGGGATCTTCGGAATAGCAGACAATTCCCGCTACCAAGATAAATGAAACAATAAATCCTTTTACGAACATATTTGCCGTCCTTTTTCATTCCCATGCTGTCTGAATGTTCATAGTTTCGAATATCTGAATACAGTCATATGGAATTCCTTCTTAACATATAAGGCACACGTGCTAAACCTAGGTTTTTTCACGAGCATCCGCTGGTTATACAGGCTACTTCAACTCTATTGATGCTTCTTTTGAGCATATGCCGTCACTATCAGCCCCACTAGGTCTGTAAATCGCAATCACCTTATAGCGTTCTCCTCTTTTTAAGTCGTAACCAAACTGGGCTGTCCCAGTTATGAATTTCAGTCCCTCGAAAACATGTTTGAATTCTCCATTTGGTTCGAGAGTCTTATCGCTTGATAACGGAGGATCGACTTTTGCTCTTCCAGTTGGTTGCACAAGATTCCCCAGCGAGTCTAAAACAACAAACGCTACAGATAGTCGGTTTGTCGGACTCTGGACAATTGCAGTTTGTCTGCCGACATTCTTGACAGTAAGTACAGCGTCAATCAAAGCCACTTCATCGGTTGTGTGAGCCTGCTTTAGCTCTAAAGAGGCGATTAGCTCGGTGTTGCCCGAAACCCCAGTATTTTGCCCTTTTCCGATTGCCTCCACAAATTGGGGTAAAATCAGCAACGAGATTAAAATTCCCAAAAAGTATTTCATGTTTTCTTCCTTAGTCTGGATATCGATTCATGGTCTAATACCGCTCAAAGTGATGTTACTACCACTTCAACCGGTGCCATTCAACCGGTGCCATGCCACACATCTTTTTGATTATAAAAGCGTTACGCTCTAATTATTGCTGTCTGGAGTTAAGCGCCAACAATGATATAGTCATTAATGCCAGGTTATTAACATTTAACCAGAATGGCGCCTTTCCCCCGCTAAAGAACTCTGTGGCTTGGCGGCTTTGTGAGAGGAAATCACAGGATCGAGCGCGGTCACTAGATACCTGTGTAGGCTTTTTCGAATTCGTCTTCGGAGCAGGCCTTGATGCATGAGCTTGAAGGGGTTTTCATTCCGCTGTTCTTCAGGTCTATCAGCCTCAGCGATTCCAGGAGCACCTGGTTGATGTTGAAACCGAAGAGCTTGACAGAATCAGGATGGTCGAATGTCGCGGGGAAATTGGAATGGGACGACAGGAGGATGTCGTCTGAAATGCTCCTGTTGGACGCCCTGATGCCTTCAATCACATGCGCGGTCAGGTTGTCGTCCGCAATGTATATTCCGTCCGGGATGTCCTTCTTGTCAAGCTTGAAGAGGAGCTTTACTACGTTCACCGCGGTCCAGGCGGTGCCGATGTTCACCGACTGGATCCATTCATCCCTGCAAACGCAATTCCTCTCCGACATTATTTTCTTGAAAAGTGGAAGGAGATGGTTCGCCTGCTGTGCGGACATGAACAGTCCGATCTTCCTGCATCCTTTGTCTATGAGGTAGTTTATGCCCATTTCCCCGACGGAGTCGCCGTCCAGAATCAGATTTACGAACTTGTTGATGGCTTTCGAGTTAGTTATCGCCACACGGGGGATGTCGCCTTCGTCGATGATGGGTGTGTTCGCCACCTCGTACGGATTGGTCGAGAAAAATATTCCCGCAAGCCTGTGTGCGCGGATGTCGCTGATGAGACGTCCGTAGTCCTTGGCGCGAGGATCGCCGTTTATGTCGTAATAGAATCTTATCTTGGATCTTCCCTCGAGTTTCAGTTTCCCGGCCTCCAATGCGATAGATTCCAGCAGCGCGCTCCAGCTCCTTTTCGGATTGCCGGAGAAGACAATTGCGTAATTATGCAGATACGGCGGGGTCATGCTTACGAAAGTGCCATTGCGCCCGCGCGGTTCGAGAAATCCGTCCGCAGTCAGCAACTCCATCGCCCGCTGCACGGTGACACTGCTGGCTTTGAAGGTTTTCTCTATCGTCACCCTGTTGGGTATTTTTTCGCCGAGAGGCCATTTGCCGGAGACAATGTTCTCCGTTATCGCCTTGAGTATCCCGCGGCGCTTCTCCGGAGTCCTGCCCAGTTCTTTTTTAGAGTCCATGCTGATTGCCATATTTTTTATTTCACCTGTAATTTCATACCATATTCTGTTTTATTATGTTTTTCAACAATATCAAAGTGCAAGTCTTGCATATATCACTTTATTATCATATAATATAATATCAAAGCATAAATGTTCCCAATTAAGGAATAAAAATCACATATTATGAATACAGACAGCATCAGAAGCCTTCTTGACGAAAGGAAATACGAGACAGCCAGGCGCAGTGCCGTGGATTTCCTGCGGGATCCCGGAAAGAAAGAGATCCATAACCGGACATGCCTGCTCCTCAACGAGGCCTGCAAAAGGCTTGGCGACCTGCGCGGCGCCAGGGACGCCGTAGAAGGCATCGCTCCGGCCACCCCGCACGAGGAAGTCCTGAAGAAAACGCTTATGGCTGAAAATTCCGCATTTTACTCGTGTGAGGGATTCTACCGCGACTCAGACGAGTCGAAACAGGGATACTGCATCGACGAATTCGTGGCGAAATACCGCTCACTCTCCGAAAAACACTATGCCGATGCCTGCTCCAGCGCCAGCAGCCAGGAGGATTTCAACCTGATCAGGAATTCCGCACTGAACTTCAAAATCGACATCAAAAAAATATTTTCTTCCTTTCCGGATCCGCTGGAGACCCCGTGTAAAAGCGCCCCGGCCGCAGAAACTGTCACGGCAAAATGCGGCTTGCGCGGCAGAATTAGCGATGAAGTGAATCATCCGGTCTCCGGAATAGAACTCGTTCTTTCCAGGAACAATTCGTTCACCATGGGGGACTACCGCAAGGTCGCTGTCAATCCCTCCTGCGGACCGCAGAACATTGTTTTCACCGGTGAGCCGGAGATATTCACCGCCCGTACTGATTCCAACGGCGACTTCGAATTCAAGGGAATCCCCGAGGGACATTATGATTATCTTGCGGCGAAAACTTCATGGCATGAAAACAGATATCCGGTGATATTCCTCAAACAGAACTTCACTTTGTCAAGGGAAAACGCAGTTCTCAAGCTGCGCCTCGAAAACTGGGAAAGCGCTCCGGCGGCAGCAGGCGATGAAAAGTTCCCCGTCTGGAAAACCTTTGAAAAATGCCTTCTCCAGAAAATATGCGAGAAGGCGATCCGGAATCCATTCCATTACAGATTCCCGAGGCAGCTGATCGGGATTACAACCGGAAAGACCGAGTTTGGAAGACTTGCAGTATTCACGACCCGCTCAAATTCCAAACCTGTCCCGTTCCAAGTCTCCGACGGGAAAGTCTGGATATTCGCGGAACTCCCGGAGGAGGATGAACTGGGCGTCTGCATATATAGCGCTGAAAATGATCTCGGAATAAAATATAAATCCGGACTTAAAATGAAAATCGGCACCGCCGGCACCGCCGTGATCAGCACCGGTCCGTCATCGTTCAAAATACCATGGGGTCCGCAAAATAAACCTCTGGCACCTCTCATATCCGTCAAGTGCGCTGACAGGAAATGGCGCGGCAAAGGCAGGTTCAATATTCCCGCCTCCCTCAGTTTCTCACGCCAGACATGCGAGCTTCTGGAAGAAGGTCCGCTCTTCATTAAAGTGAAAATATCATATGAGTTCGGCTCCGGCCGCAGCATCGAATACACGCTGACCTTCCATGAGGGGGAGGAATATGCGCTTCTTCATGAAAAGTCATTCAAAGCGGATGATGCCTCATTCGAATTTTCATTGAAGGAATTTTCAGGTGGGCGGGGATATCTGCACTGGTGCGCAGAGGAGAACAGCCAGCACTGGACCACTCTGGAGCATTCAGACCGCGAACTTGCACGGCTTCAGGAATCGGTCGCATGGTGGCTGCCGAAACACGGTTTCGCCTACGCCGCGACCATGGAAACGGCAGGTTCCAGCGACTACATCGGCGTCTTCACAATGAGGCGCGGGGAATGGAAGGATCGTGATTTCGAGAAGATCTGCAACGGTCCCGGCGACGAGAACCGCGAACTCGACTGGCCTTTCCCTGAAATGATAGGGTCAACCCTCTCGATGATCACAGCCCACACTTCTGGGGACGGCGACTTCTTTTTCGACTTCAGCTTCTTCAACGGTGAGCGCCACTGGGGCATATTGGCGTCATCCTTTGAAAAGAACGACGGCCCCTATAAGGAACTGAGCCTGGTCCAGCACAAGAACTCCTCCCCGAAACTCGACGATTTCAAGGACTGGCTCCTCGACATGAAGGACCACGAGGTCCGCCCCTCCGTCCTCGCAAAAGCCGGGGAGCTCCATAAGGTACTCGACAAGATAAAGACTCCCGAGATGTCCAGGGCCTGGGGCAACATGCTCGACAACATCAACATCGGGCCTGGGCGCGGGCTGAGGGCGGTATTGGAAAACGACAGCACCGAAATATGGCGGCTTAAGATGCTGATCCTCTATAACGCCAGGCTCAGGTCGAAACTGACACTGCAGGGCCGCGATTACGGGGACGTGTTCAGTCCGGTCGGCGGCAGGCAGATCACACCGCTTGCCGAACAGTATGACCTCATCGCGCCGACAGGGGTGTTCACAGACGACGAGGAAAGGCTCGCACGCTCCTTCTTCATGCTGATGGGGCACATGTACATGGAATGCGATTTCATGAACTGGAAATACAATTCCAGGAACGCCAACTTCGAGGCCGACCGCACGGACATAGTGGGAACCGTGGGCATCTGCTTCAGGGGCAATCCGGACGCCGACAGGTTCGTGCAGCATTCGACCGAACTGATGGAGAAATCGCTAGAGGTGTATTGTACGCCGGGCAGCGGAAAATGGTATGAGAACCCCGCCTGCTACTATATGCACGCCTCGGGATGCAGGCTCAATCTCGTGCATCATCTCTTCAGGCACTGCATCTCGGACGCCAGCAAGATCGGAAGGCTGAAGGATTTCCTGCGCTGGGGGATTCTGCTTCTCACGCCGAAATGCCCGGGAGACTACGAGACGATGTGCAATCCCCTCTCCGACACGGCATACAGTACCGGCAAAAAAGTCAGGCTCATCCCTCCGGTCGGCGACCATGCCCAGCTCGGTCAGCGCGTCCCCGAATATTATCTGCTCATGAGCAAACTATACGAAAAAAAGGACCCGGAATTCGCAAACCTTCTGAAATGGGCATATTTCGAAGGAGGATGCGATGGATTCAGGAAATCGCAGTATGCCGCCCTGCTCTGCTCGATCGAACCTGAAGAGCTCAGACAGCTCCCTCAGCCTGTCAGTCTATCCAGCCGCAGGCTTGAAGGTTTCGGGGCGATATTTCGCGGCAGGTTCGGAATGGAC
>JBAZRS010000304.1:0-6709 GCA_041662825.1 Victivallales bacterium
ATGAAGAAAGATAAATAGCGCCTCCGGCTTTTCCGCAACTTGACTTTGTCAATTTTTCCGGCGACCGGAAAAATTTTAAATCCGTTGAATTTTAAGGGTTCAGGAATTTATTTGAATGAAAAACACTCAGCAATCGGATTGATAAATATTTTGCAACGATTGTCAACTTTTTATGTTACAACCGTCTCGAAATAGAACAGAGCCTCCAACGGGTTTATCCCGTTGGTGAAAAAGATTGGGAGGCTAGGAGCGATCGCGAGCGAGCCTCACCCAATCTCTTTCACCAACGACGCCCCCCGTCGCTAAGATGCTATGGCGGGCACAGCAAGGTCGGCGGGGTCTAAACTATTGAGCCAATTTCAAAAGTAGTCAGAATTCAGAAGTCAGGATTCAGAATAAAACCGAATTTGAGTTCAAATTCAATTCTGTCTCCTGTATTCTGACTCCTGAATTCCTAGTTTTGCAATTACCTCTATTAAGAGACGATCAGTAACAGGATCACGGTACATGAAAAATTTGCGGATTGCCCTTGCTTTGCTCTGCCTTTTTCCGTTTTTAAATTTCCCGGGCTCTCTTTTCGCCGGGGACACGGAGACTTTCCCTTTTGACAGGGTCCGCTATGTCCACCGGCATGTTTCAAGTCCGCGCGAGATAGACATGCATATCGTCATAATAGATCTGAAGAGGCCGGGAGTGAAGGTAAAGACCACCGGATCAAATGGCGACAGGGACGGGGAAACCGATCTTGAAAGGACCAGCGAGTTCGTAGAGAGGTGCAAGGCGCAGATCGGAATCAACGGGGGTTTCTTCAGCCGCGGATGGAAGGAGCGGATAAACGGGACATGCAATCTCAGCTCTCTTGCAGTATCCGACGGAACGTTGGTGTCACCTTGGGGAGCCGGACAGAAGGACGCCGTCAATATCGCCGCCGACAATACTGTCACATTTGTCGAACGCGCCAGCGATGATACGACCGGGACCATGACAAACCCGAAGGTTGAACTCTACAATGCAATCGCCGGCAATGTCCGCCTGATCAGAGACGGACAAATATTGGCGAAAGGCGGTGAACCGACCTATCCCCAGACCGCTGTCGGACATACTGCAGACCATCATCTGATTCTTTTCGTGTCGGACGGGCGCCGGCCGGAGTTCAGTGCCGGCATGACCTACGAGGAGCTTGCCAAGGTCTTCCGGGAATTCGGCGCGGTCGACGCGATCGCATTTGACGGCGGCGGTTCCGCAACAATGGTCATGACAGACGGTGCGAACAGCAAGCCAAAAGTCCTCAACCGTCCTTCCGACGGTTCCGAAAGACGTGTCGGCAACAATCTGGCGGTAATTATAAATTAGTTCAGCGGATTGATAAAAACTGGGGAATGATTATTGTACCCTATCGTTTTATAAGGGTGTTTGAACATGAAAATAGTGAATGAAATACATTCCTCGAAAGTGCTTCCCATCTACCGGCAGATAGTTTCGCATTTTGAAGATTCCATTTATTCCGGCAAACTTGCACCTGGTGCCCATATTCCCGCAACCCTTGACCTCGCCAAGCAGTTTGGCGTAGGGCGCAACGCCGTCCAGCAGGCATTATCAATTCTGTCTGAGCGCGGACTGGTGGAACGATATTCAAAGCGCGGGACATTTGTCAGCGGCAGGGTCAATTCAAGGACGATAGGTGTTTTGTTCCCAAATAGCATTGCAATCGACGAGCAATTCCACTACCTCCGCATTTTCTGCAACGAAATCATAAAGCAGGCCAGGGAGAAATCCTGGAATATAGCGACGTATTATCCATTATCCTTAGATGAGGACTCACGCAAACAATATGCTTCGGAACTGCGGAAAGACATCAACTCCGGGAAACTGAAAGGTATTCTAAGCCATGACAATACTCCCGAAATAAGAAAACTGCTTGCAGAAGAATCCACAGTTCCCTATGTTATAACCGGGGATTTTGAAACGGAGAAAATAATTGCCGACAGTATGGAATACATGGGGATTACATATCTCCTTAAACTCGGGCACAGGAATATTGCGGTGATAGCGCACAGTGAGTATGGAAGCCCTTCGAAATATGACTTGGAGTGTCTTAAAAAGGCTTATTCAGAACAGAATCTTCCATTTACCGCCAAGTGTTTTTATGAGATCTGTTCAAATGAGCGTGATGGAGTTGCAGTTATAGACAAAATCATCAGGACATCCCGTAAGCTGCCGGATGCACTTCTTGTTTTGAACGATGAGGCTTGCAGGGGAGTCATATTTGGTCTGATGCATAGGGGAATTAAAATCCCCGAGGATATTTCAATCCTCTCCCATTCCAACAAAGGCTACGACATACTGAGTCCGGTTCCGCTGACAAAACTTGAAATCGACCCTGCCCTGCACGCCAAAACCGCTTTGGAGCACATATGGGCAAAGCTCGAAGGCCGGAGTCCCGAAAAGATTTCAGTTGTTGCGGCATTGATTCCCGGAAAATCCTGCGGGGAAAAATAAAATTCATAAATTCCGCTTGACAAATGTTTTTTTTGCCATATTATACCCTATCATACCCTATACAAGAATATTCAAGGAGTTATTTCGATGAGATTAATCTTACTCGGATTTGCTTTTCTCGGTCAGTGCCTTGTTCTTCAAATCACGGCAAGCGCTGGAGAAGGCGAAGCTTGGACCGTGGTCGAACCGGCGGGCGTCAAGAATGCTGCGGCCCTCTCCTTTGTCAACGGCAAATGCGGAGTGGTTGGCGGAGTCGGTGGAAAAGGCATGCAGAATTCAGGAACCGATGCCAGTCCAATATCCTTTTCGGTTGACGGCGGGGTGACTTGGACAAATTCGATAATAGATAATTCTGCCATCAGTGCAATATCAAGTCTTCAACTGCTTTCCGAAAATGTCGGTTACGGGATAGGAGGAGGCGGAAATAAGACTTTCCTTCTGAAGTCTTCCGATGGCGGTAAAAATTGGATTCCCTCGGAAATATCAGATGAAGTATGTCCGAGATGGGCAAACGACTCAATATGGTTTGCCGATGAAAAACATGGTTTCCTCTTCAGTCGCTGGCGCTTTGGCAGAGACCCGCAGGCCTTCCGGACTGAAGATGGGGGAACAAGATGGACGGCAATCCGCTGGGACAAACAGATGCCTACCCCATCTTGGCATGCTAACAGCTTCATTCCCCTATCACTTAAAGAGTTCTATCTTGTCGGCAATTTTGACTGGGTTATGCATACTGCTGACGGCGGTGTCTCATTCGACAAATGCAAGATCACCTATATCGGTCCGACTGACTTCTTGAGTTTGAACGACGCATCAGTATCTCCAGATGGAAAAACCATGTGTCTGGTCGGAGGCAAGGCCAGTGAATATGTGGAAGGCGGTTGGCGCCCCACAGTCAAATCAGTGATAATGAAGTCTGCAGATTCCGGAAAGACTTGGGAGGAATTTGATCCGGGCCTTACTAACAACCTCACGTGTGTTAAGGCTGTGAGCGCAAACGAAGTTTGGATTGGAGGATGGGGAACATATGGACGAAGTCCATGGCAGGGCGGAGTCCTTCTGCACACAAGCGATGGAGGGAAAAACTGGAAGAATGTAAATCCGTCAAATTCTTCTATTAAGGCAATGAGTGTTTCAAGTCCGGAAAGACTGTGGGCCGCCGGCGGTTTCACTGGCAGCTCCCATGAGCCTTCCGGAGTGGTCGTTTTCAAAAATTCAGAATCTAAACCCTCTGAAAAAAGGGAAGGCCACATCAAGATAGGCATGGAAATGCCTTTTGACGGGTATTTGAGTCTGGTGATCAAGAATTCGGAAGGAAAGCAGGAGCGTACTTTACTGGCCCATGATATTAGAAAAGCGGGGATGCAGTCCGAACTTTGGGATGGGCTTGATGATTCAGGAATGCCAGTCCAGGAAGGAACTTATCAGTGGAAAGCTCTGGCGCACCGGGGAATCAGCACTGAATACCGTATGTCATATAATTGTCCGAACAGCATTTCATGGAGCACAGGGGATGGCAAAGGTGGCTGGGGAGGGGATCATGGTGCGCCAACCTCGCTTTGCGCCATTGGAAATAAAATGGTGATCGGCTTCGGAGGCGGTGAATCGCAGTCGGCGATTATTGTGACGGACAACGATGGCAATAAAACAGGTCTTTCCGGAAAAGGGTGGCCTTTGGCTATGGCAACTGACGGGACAAGGGTTTATGTGGCGGAAGAATCGCCGGTTGACCTGGCGAGGCAGAAGGATCCTGTATTAAGGATGAAATCATCCATTACACGCTGGAATGCCTCAACCGGAGGATACGATTATTTCAATTCAGATAAAAAGAATCTGGAGTCATTGAAGATAAGCGAATGGGATCTGGATCAGCGCCCGCAGGAACTTTTCCTCAGCGAACGGATGGAGAAAGGCCTTTTCGGGCCGGATTTCAGCGGACACGCCTGCAACAACCGTTATATGCGTTCGACCAATTTGTGCGGCATCGCCTGCGGAGACGGTAAATTCTTCGCCTCTTTACGAATGGAAAACAAGGTGCTGGTGATGGACAAGGATTGTCTTCCCATAGGTGAAATCAAGGTTGCCGCACCGGTTGGAATCGCCTGCATTAACAGCTTCCTCTATGTGGTAAGCGGTTCGACAATAGTTAAATATCCGGATTTGTCCGATGTCTCCAAATCTGAAGTTTTCGTCAAAGGGTTGGACAATCCTTTTGCCCTCACCGTAGATTCAAAGGGGAATGTCTATGTGTCGGAATGGGGGCGTTCGATGCAGGTGAAAGTGTTTTCACCTGGTGGCAAGCTGATTCGGACAATTGGGAAAAAGGGTGGGCGCGAATGGTTCGGTAAATATGATTCCGCAGGATTCCTCAAACCTCGCGGTCTTGCGGTGGACGGCAATGGGAGATTGTGGGTTGCGGACAACGATGAGCCTCTTAAAAGGGTTAGTATTTGGAATCCCGATGGAACTTTATATAAGGATCTTGTCGGCGGAGGACGTTACGCGCAGTTCGGCTGGATTTATCCGGATGACACGTCCACTGCATACGCTTCTATCTGGGGAGTGACAAGTTTTAACATAGATATTAGAAAGAAAGAATGGCGTCCCGGCTCAGTTCTTTACCGTGAAGGCTGGCATCCCCGCGCCATCGGGGACGTAACTCCGTTTTTTTCCGAAACCGCTTCGGACGGACGGAAGATTTATGTAACATCAACGCGTTCCCGCAGCATGAGCATGAGCGAAAAACGAAATGACCGTATTTGGCCCATCATGGCCGTCGGCCAGGCCACGGCTCTACTTCCTCCGGATCTCGAAGAGGGATGGAACCAGACGCTTAATCCGACAGTGCGAATTCAGAATACCGCCAACAAGGCCACGAAATGCGATGAGCTGTCCGACAAAGTGCTTCTGTGGATTGACCGGAATCGTGACGGTATTTACGACAAGGAAGAGTTGTCCCTGTTCCGGCTTCCCGGATGGGATAACGGGAATGGCACCAGGAACAATCCGCCAGGCACCGCCTATTGGGGACAGTGGATTTCAAAGGATTTCACATTGTATCTTGCCACCAGCGGTATTCCCGGGCAGGTCTGGCGATGGCCTTTGGCCGGATGGGATGAAAAAAATCTTCCCATATACCGGATGGAAGACATAAAGCTCATGATTACAATGCCGTCTTCCTCTGATGGTGCAATCACAGTAGGACCGAGCGGGGTGATTATTACGGAAAACACGTTTACCGCTTACGATGCCAAGGGCAGATTTTCCTGGAGGTATCCACGGCATTTTTCAGGAATGGCCTTTCAGTCGCAGTTCGGGAAACCGGGTTATGTGGTGGGGACACAGGCTTTCGCCGGCTGGGTGGACGATATTTTCCTTACTACTAGTTACTTTGGCCAGTTTGACGCTTTGACAGAAGACGGGCTATATGTGGCTCAGCTGCTGAAGGACGGACGGGCTGGAGGCAAGCTTGATGAATATACCGTAGCAGTTGAAAACTTCTCCGGCTGCTGGTTTAGATCGGCTTCAGATAAAAAAGTCTATTTTGTCATCGGCGGTACGGGTGACAGCAGGATCATGGAAGTCAAAGGTCTTGATACAATCAGACGTTCTAATGGCGCTGTCACTGTTTCCAGTTCTGATCTTGCCAAAGCAAAGACATCTGCTTCCGGGAAATCTGCGGAAGGCAAGGCGGCCATCTCCGGAAAGGCGATTGTGAAATGTGTTGGCGCACTGCCGCCATTGAAAGGGGACATCAAGGCGGGATGGAAGGATGTTCCCCCGCTTCTTGAGGTGTCTCATGGCGAAAAACCGGGATACAAAGTGAGGGCTTTGCATGACCGCAAGAGCCTGTCACTGGTTTACGAGGTCAACGATTCCTCTCCGATGCTGAACAGCGGGAATGACTATCGCCTCCTGTTTAAAACTGGAGATGCTGTTGACTTCATGCTTGGTCCTGCGGGGGACAGAAGGAGTCCCGTGGCGGGAGATCTCCGGATTCTGGTTTCGAAAACGAAAGGCAAGCTTACGGCTGTTCTTTACCGTCCAATCAAACTGGCCGGACAGGAATCCGTTCCGGCGACCTTCGCTTCCCCGTCGCGCAAGATCGAAATGGAACGGGTCACGGAAGAGGCAGGAATCAAGTGCGATCTGGTTGAGAAAACCGACGGCTACATCCTGAAAGCGATTATTCCGTTTGACGTCATCGGGA
>JBAZRS010000305.1:0-6687 GCA_041662825.1 Victivallales bacterium
TTCAGTTCCGAAATCATAGATTGTCTCGGAAATGTCCTGGAGCCCGAAAAGGTTCTGGAGGCTAGCGTCGGCGCGCGAAACCATTTCCGTCATCATCGTGTAAACTGTGTTCGGGAAATTGAGGCCGCCGTATCTATAAGGAAGCATTACGCCCATGACCTGGGCGCTTTTAAGATCGTCGAGGTTCTTGACAGTCAGCGGATTGTAGGTGACCACGCCGTTTTCAAGCTTCGGACCTTCCTCGTCAATCTGTCTTGACCTGGGGTCGATTCTCTCGCCGGTTATTTCGCCTATCACTTCGAGGACTCGGCGGTAGTTGTCGACGGCGTCCTTGTAGTCCACAGGTGCATGATCGTGTTTTTTGCAATCCGAATAATTCTCTTCGCGCATGCTTACGACTTCTTCGAGCTCGAGATTCTGTAACGTAAACTGGAGATCTTTATTATCTGTGAAAAAATTTGACATGTATCTATCTCCTTATACTTTGGCTTTGAATGCTTTTATCAGTTTGGGAATGATGTCGCTGGCTTCGCCGACAATTCCATAATGGGCGACCGAGAATATCGGGGCGTCGGGATCATTGTTTATGGCAATGATTTTCTGGCTTTCCGCCATTCCGGCGCGGTGCTGAACTGAACCGCTGATTCCGCAGGCGATGTAAAGTTTCGGACGTACGGTCACACCTGTCTGTCCGACCTGGTGGTCATGGTTGATCCAGCCGGCATCTACGGCTGCACGGGAGGCTCCGACTTCTCCGCCGAGGGTTTTTGCAAGCTCGACGATGAGTTTGAAGTTCTCCTTGCCTCCGAGACCATATCCGCCGGCGACGATTATCGGTGCCGCCTGGAGGTCGATGTCTTTTTCCTTCTGTACGCGCTCTATCACCTTGATGATGGTGTCTGCAGGGCTGAGTTCAGGCTTGATTCTTACGAGTTTGCCTTTGCGGGCCTTGTCCGGTTCGTTCATTTTCATGACGCCTGGTCTGACGGTCACCATCTGCGGATCCTGCCATGTGTTCACGATGGTTGCAATGATGTTGCCGCCGAATGCGGGGCGTATCTGCATGAGTTTGTTCTTGTATGATTTCTGCCCGATCTTGTCTTCGAAATCGTCGATCTGCAGGTCTGTGCAGTCGGCGGTGAGTCCGCAGAGGGTGGTCGAGGCGACGCGCGGCCCGAGCTCGCGGCCTTTTGCGGTTGCGCCGAAGAGCAGGATGTTCGGACGGTGCTCCTTGATGAGCTGCATGAGTATTTTCGCGTATGGGAGGACGGTGAACGGTTCAAGACGCGGGTCTTCCGCGAGATAGACCGTGTCACATCCGTAATGGTAAAGGGTGTTTACTGAACTCTCGATGTTGTTCCCGAGATACACTGCTTCAGTTTTGACTCCAAGACGGGTTGCAAGCTCTTTGCCTTTTGAAACAAGTTCAAGGCTGACGTTTGCGATTTTTCCGCCTTCCTGCTCGACAAAAATCCAGACATTTCCAATTTTTTCTGACATATTGTTTTACCCCAGGGTGTGATCTTGAATTAATTCGTGAATGAGAGTATTGATACCGGTTTCAGTCGGTTCGACATTCTTGAAAGTTCCGCCTTTCAGCACAACGCTCATGATCTGTTTGACCTTTGTCGGCGATCCCTTTAATCCGGTACGTTCAAGATCGGCTCCGGCTTCGGAGGCGTTCAACTCGTTTATCCAGAGGCCTTTTTTCTTCAGGGCCTCGGATTCCTCCTCGATGAATTCGGCGTCGGTGTAGGATGCGCCTGCATGCTGGGCAAGAAGTTCAGTCCTTGTCTTGGCCTTCTTGTACTTCATAAGTTTGCTGGCTGCGGGAGGACGCGGGTCATTTGCGTCAATTACTGTCATAAGGGCCGGAAGCGGGGATTCAAGGATTTCAAATCCGCCGTCAATCGCCCTTTTAGCCCTGACTTTATTCTTTTCAAGGGATATCACTTCCTCGACATATGAGATCTGGGGCAGGTTGAGCTTTTCGGCAAGCTGCGGTCCGACCTGGGCTGTATCGCCGTCAATGGCCTGTCTTCCGCATAGGATGAGGTCGAATTTGCCGTATTTCTTGGCGCAACAGCTGAGTGCATAGCTGGTGGCAAGCGTATCCGCACCCGCGAATGCGCGGTCCGTAAGCAGGATGGTCTCGTCTGCGCCCCTGTAGAGGGACTGACGGAGAACTTCCGAGGCGTTCGGCGGCCCCATTGTCCCGACAACCACCTTTGCCCCGTACCTGTCTTTAAGCTGGAGCGCAAGTTCAAGAGCATTGAGATCTTCCGGATTGAATATGGCGGGAAGGGCGGCGCGGTTCACTGTCCCGTCCGGCTTCATCGCCTCACCGGTCACGTTTTTCGTGTCCGGCACCTGTTTTACGAACACAATGATAGTGTAGCTCACTATATACCTCGTTCATTGGTTAACGTTTTGTGAAACAAAACTTGTGTCTCTTTAAGGATTAGTTCGACTCCCAAGAGAATAAATTTGAGAAAGGGTAAATTAGCATATGAGATGAATTTTTATATAGCGGAACAAGAAAAACTCGTTAAATATTATGCTTTACTCATGATGTCCTCCGTAAAACCTGTGATATCCTTCATTATACTGTTTATTTCTATTCTTTAAGCTTTATGCCCCCTGCCGGCTTGCCCGGCAGGAGTAAGAGATTATAAAGCTGACAAAGGATGAAATAACTCCCCCGTGGGTTTATCCCACGGGAAGCGAAGATTGGGAGGCTAACTGCGTAGCCATTAGCAACACAATCTTCTTCTCCTGCCAGATAAACTGGCAGGGGGAATGAAATAAATACCTCGCTTAACGGTTACCAGATTTTGCAATTGCTTCAAAAAGATATATTATTGAAGGCCTTTGACATTAAAAACGTGGTCAGAACAGGAAAGGTTTTTGAAATGAGGAAAAGTTACGCTGTCCTTGCAGGGTTTGCGTTCATGGCTGTCGCCATGTCTGTGCAGGCGGAAGTTAAAATGTCCAACGTGTTCGGCAACAACATGGTCCTGCAACGGGAAAAGAATGTACCCGTATGGGGCATGGCTTCTCCAAATGAAAAGGTCACCGTCAAATTCAACGGTCAGAGCAAGGAAACTGCTGCGGATTCTTCAGGCAAGTGGCAGATAGCACTTGACCCCATGCAGGCCGGTGGCCCGTTCAAGATGGAAGTCAACGGCGGCAATGCCCTTGCTTTTGACAATATTCTTGTCGGTGAAGTGTGGATCTGTTCCGGACAGTCAAACATGCAGATGTCGGTAAAGTCGTCAAACGATCCGGATAAGGAAATCGCCGCCGCAGCATATCCGGAAATACGGCTGTTCACAGTTCCGAACATAAAGAGTGATTTTCCGCAGGGCGATGTCAAATCCAACTGGCAGGTGTGTTCCCCGGAAACTGTTCCGGGATTCTCCGCGGCCGCATACTTTTTCGGGCGTGAAATAAACAAGGCGTTGAAGGTTCCGGTCGGTCTTGTGAACACATCCTGGGGCGGCACCAGGATTGAGCCATGGACTCCGCCGGCCGGTTTCATGTCTGTTCCCGAACTGAAAAACATCGCCAATCAAGTGGATCTGAGAAATCCGTCATCCGAGGCGCACAAGAAACTGGCGGACGAGACTGTCAAGAAATTTGAAAGCTGGATTGACTCCACCAAAAAGGCAATCGCCGCTGAGCAGTTGCTTTCAGCCCCGCCTGCTTGCCCCTCTGACATCATGCCTTATGAAAATCATCAGCAGCCCACAGTGCTTTACAATGCGATGATCCATCCGCTGGTTCCGATGGCCGTCCGAGGCGCATTATGGTACCAGGGTGAATCCAACCGCGGCGAGGGGATGCTCTATTTCAACAAGATGCAGGCTTTGATAAGCGGATGGCGCACAGTTTTCCAGAACAACGACATGGCGTTCTTTTTTGTCCAGCTGGCCCCATACAATTATGGCAGCAATCCTGCGGCACTGGCGGAAATATGGGAAGCCCAGACCGCCGCGCTGTCAATCCCGAATACCGGCATGGCGGTGACTATGGATATCGGCAATGTGAAAGACATCCATCCTAAAAACAAGCAGGACGTAGGCAAGAGGCTTGCGCTGCTCGCCCTGAACAAGACTTATGGAAAGAAAGACATTGTCTGCGATTCTCCCGTGTTCGACAATATGAAGGTTGACGGAAACAAGGCCGTGATCACCTTCAAAAACGCAATTGAACTCAAGACCCGAGACGGCAAAACTCCCGACTGGTTTGAAATAGTCGATGAAAGCGGGGCATTCAAGAAGGCCGATGCGGTCATTCAGAAGAACACGGTTATTCTTTCTGCAGCCGGGATAGAGAAACCGGTCGTAGTGCGATTCGCATGGGACCACCTTGCTGAACCCAACCTGGTAAATGAGGCAGGGCTTCCCGCAAGCCCCTTCCGATTCGGCAAAATGCCAGAAGGCGGCAAAATGTCAAGCCTGGTTCCTGAATCCAAGGATTACAAGCTGGTATATGAGGTTAACCCTGTCAGTTCCAAGATGGCCAATCCGGGGAAAATACTTTACCAGACCGACAAGCGCCAGGAAATAGGCGGTGAGATTGTAAAGATCGCATATTATCTTGAACTGACCAAAGCCGAGGGCGGTTTCGATTATGTATTTGTTGCGACGGATCCTTTCACCAAGGACATAAGCAAGATTGGCGTACCCGACATGGATTCCAAAGCCAAATTCCAGCAGAAGCTCTCCAACGTTTTCGTCAAGTCAAATGTCGCAGGCGTCAAGAGCGGTACTTTCGCCGAAGGCTGCAATATCGAATTCTGGGGGGCAAACTACGGAACCGAAAATTCAGCAAACATCCCCGGCGCTTCCCCTTCACTCTACGATTTTGGCGACAGCCCGACTGATGGCGGTGACTTTGGCAGCATGCAGATACACAATAATGCTGAAAAACAGACGATATTCGCCTTCAATCACTGGGTGGCCGGCCCCGGTGCCGACCTCGGGATTGGCAATTCCAGCGGAGCTCAGCCGGACTGGACTTTTGCGGGGAACGCCGGAAAATATGCCGCCGGAAAACTGCTGGTCCTTGTGCAGACGAAGTAATCAGTGATCGGTTATCAGTTATCGGTTGATGAATGAATCGGAGAACCGGTGAAACGGAGAATCTGCCGTCGCTAAGATGCTATGGCGGACACGGTCGGAGTTGAAGATTGTTGGAGTTCATCACGTGACCACGTTGGCACGTGGAACGTGACTCACGTGGCGGCTTTCTTGTCCGGCGTAGCCTTAGCGAAGTCGGAAGCGTGTCTTGGCATTCATTAACATGGAAATTCCTTAACAATATGGAGAAGTAAGAATGAAGATCAATGGTTTGAAAAAATGGATGACGAGTTTGATTGCTGGAGCGGTGTTTGCTTTGGGGATCTTTGCTGCGCAGGCACAAGGTGAATTTCCTCTGAAGGATGGCGATACCTGGGTGATGGTCGGCGACAGCATTACGGCCCAGCACCTGCATTCCAACTATTTCGAAGCCTTCTGCTACGCGCGGTTTCCAAAGATGACGTTCTGCTTCCGCAATTCCGGAGTAGGGGGCGACACAATCCCTAGAGTGATGGACCGTTTTGCATGGGATGTCGCGCCTTGGAATCCGACCGTCGTGTCGGTTGAACTCGGCATGAATGACCAGGGCGGGTTTTCTACGGAGAAGTTCATCGAGAATATGGAGACGCTGATCGGGCGTATTCGCGCAGTCAAAGCGCGGCCTGTCCTCCTGTCGCCCAGTCCGATGAACAACGGCAACTCCACGGCTAAACTGGATGGAGGCAACACTAAGCTGCAAGCCTTTGCCGTTGCGCTGAAGGCGCAGGCCGAGAAGGAGAACATTCCATATGCGAACCAGTTCAGTGCTCTCGTCGACATCTGGGCCGCGAACAAACCGCAGGAGACTGTCGCCAATATGCTTGGGAATCTGCGCGGATTGCTCGCAGCTCAGCCGAATGTGACCGGGGCTGTACATATCAAAGCGTTCCTTGATGACTGGGCCAAGGCGGAAAAACAGCCGGTCAGCATGATGGGCGATGCCGTCCATCCGGGACCTACAGGCCAGCTTACCATGGCCGCTGCGTTGCTGACTGCGCTCAAGGCGCCGGGATTGGTCAGCCGCTCAGCCATCGACGCCAAAACAGGAAACGCCAACGAAGTGGTACAGTGCAAGATTCAAAACATTAAGAACGCAGGCGACAGTCTTTCATTTGACCGTCTTGATGATTCTCTTCCCTTCCCGATTCCGGACGATGCAAGACCCGCCTTAAACGTGGTGGACAGCATTGCAAACCTGAGTCAGTACATCCTTACGGTATCAGGTCTGAAATCTGATAAGTACGATGTCAGCGTTGATGGCGTAAAAGTGGCGACAGTAGCCTCCTCCGAACTTGCCAAAGGCTGGAACATGGGGCTGCTTGACAAGGGGCCGGTCGCCGACCAGTGCCGTTCAATACTCCAATTGGTCGGTTCCAAGGAGGGTTTGGTTGGACAATGGAGAGGTATGTCCAAAACAGTTACCAGCAGCGGCACACCGGAACAGAAAGAGCAGCTTGCCAAACTGGCTGCGCAAGTCAAGGAGGCGGACAGCAGAATACGCGCAGCGGCTCAGCCAAAGTCCCGCCACTTTGAACTTGTTCCGGCAAAACCGTAAAATCCTAAA
>JBAZRS010000306.1:0-6666 GCA_041662825.1 Victivallales bacterium
CCACCACGTATTTCGTCCTTTGGGCACCCGGGACGCTTGGGGCGGGCCCTTCGGCATCTGCCTTCGGACCGAGCGGACAGCGGCTGCCCGTGACAAAATAGTATGTCATTTTCTTCGATACTGTACCGTATGTATTGCCTTTGCTTTTGCTGGCAGACTTGAAATAGCGCAGACCTTTGTGGATATCGACATAATATTTGCTTGACTCCTCCAGACTGAAATTGTCGGAAAACCTTATCCACACTGTTTTTCCGGAATTGTCTCCCGGGAACATCTCGACTGTACAGTTTGCAAGGAGGGAGTTCGAACTGTCACGCAGATCAATCTTTCCCGGCAGGCTGTACCTGTCTAACACGCTGGTGAATTGGATCAGGATATATCTGCTGTCGTACGGGATTCTGGTCCCGGCGGCGGTCACTTTGGCGGAAAAACTGTCTGCGGCAAGCGCCGGAGCGGGGAGCGTCTCCCTGGCAGTTACTTCGACACCGATGAATAACCCCAGGACGCACAACAGAATCGAGGCGCGGACTTTTTGTCTGTTCATCTGTATTCTCCTTTAAAATTAGTTTATCTCCGATTCACACCCATCCCTTAGGAGCGTACAAGATTGAAAAGGTCGAGGCAACTCCATATGACCCCTCTGGCCAGCGGGAACAATCTTGAGAACGATTTCCACCATGGCTTCGACAAGCCGGCGTTCCTCAGTATAATCCGAGTTTGTATTTTGTCCAGTAAGACGAATCGCCTGTACCACATTGAAAGATGCCAGCAGGGTGCTGGCGTTACGTAAGAATTCCGGCGAGACAACTGGGGAAATCAGCTTCAAAGCGGCGGGTTGATTTTGGTGACACTGTTTTCGATTTCTTTCCTGAGTCCTTCATCGCAGGCCTTGTAGATGTTTGAAAGATCAAGGGATTTCTTTTTCAGGTAGGCGGTCTCCCATTTTGTGCTCGGGCTTGTCAATGTCTTCTGATAGAACGGACAGAAGTCCTGGAGTCTTTTGCCTAGCGAGAGCATCTCTTTCCTGAGCTGGGTTGCCGTGATGTTCTTCATTGAATCTCCCATCGTCTTGCTGCTGTCCTGAATATTCGCCTTAAGTACGGGGATGCCTTTCAGGGATGTATTGTTCGATTCAATCCAAGATTTCATCTTTTCAGCTTGCGATGATTTCAATTCAATGGGCGTGTATGGGTTTTTACACCAAGTGCCCGCAGTCTGTGTGAACGGAAGCAGGAAATCCTCCGCTTCACCGATGAACATCCCCTGTTTGATGAACTGGCCATAGTCAATTTTCCGCCAGACCAGGTTGTCATTGACAAGCTGCACTTCATTTGACTTGTCCAGCAAATTCTTGTTTTCACCTAACGTCAGCCAGGATGCCTTGTTGACAATGAATCCCTTGCTCCCGGCTATTCCAATCAGCTTCCCGTCTTTTGAGATCACAGGACTTCCTGTCAGCTCCTCAATATATGGGCCGGCAAGCGTATTGTCATTATTCAGTTTAACCGGCAGTTCGGAGATGATGCCGAGTCCGGAGCTGGTTTTGAAAACATCTGCGGGTTCGCCGTAATTTATCTTTTCCTGGAACTGCATCTGCGCACCGTCAACGCCTTCTGTTTTTATCCTCAGAAGTCCGTTCGGCTGCTCCGGCGACTCAAATGAAAGAGGCTGGAGATATTTTCCTGAAAGCGATTTGATGGAAACAATGCCGCCGCTGAAAACATCCTGGGACGTAAGTATGAAGGTTCCGTCCTTCATTTTCAGGATGATCCCGCATTTCCTGCCGGCGCTTGTTTCAATCACCGCAAGCGAGTCCCTGACATTTTCAAACTGCCCTGCAAAAACGGCCTGTGAAATTGACAGCAATGAAAACATAATTGAAGGAAGTAATTTATTCATCATTGGATCACTTCATTTTTTCTTGGTTAATGCATTCGGGGAAACGTATGCCAGGGTTGAAGCTCTGCTGCTTATCCTCTTGGAGATTTCATCTAAAAAGACCGACATCCCGGAACTGTAATACTTCATGTACGGGGTCATGCCCAGATTTCCCGTTGCGATTGTCCGGCTTGACGCAAAGGAGGAAAGCCTCATTCCATCTTCTTTTGCCGTTTCCTGCATCTGCCTTGCAAGATCCTGGAAATGCTTCGGATCTTTTGCGGTGTTGGCCATATTCTTGGAACTGTTCTCCATTTTCCTGTTGTGTTCTTCAATCCATGGTTTTAGTTCGACACGAGGGGCGCTAATCTCGATTTTTCCGTAAGGATTCGGGGACCACATGCAGGATACTGACACATAATCGTCAACCAGGCTCCTCGAATCGGCAAGTATTTTAAGCTGAAACGTTAAATCCTGCTTGTTCACGGCGATCCACTTGATGTCATCGGAGAATCTTGAACATACCGCATCACCCCAGTTGACTTTCATTAACAAGTCTGGCTTTTTGGGATCCGGTCTCTCCAGAAATGGTATATCGCAGCCGATGATGCCAATCACCTTGCCCCCGCCGTTGAGCACGGGAGAACCGGAGAGCATGTATGGAGACTTGTCTATTTTGCTTAGGCTGAAGAATTCGGGGCCGATTCCGGTCACAGCTGCATCACGCGAATCTGTTGCATATGCGGCTTTCTTGGGGTCGGACGAGGACGCGGTGAAAATTGTCACCGCCTGCGACATTTGCAGCTGGCTGTAAATCTCAAAAAAGCTGACCGGGATTTCATCAGTCGAGATCCTCACGATATCCCTGTCGGAGGCAAGCTCCACCGTTCCGGTCTTAATTTGCCTCCCGTCTTTCATGGAAAGGTTGAATCCGGTGTTCCCAAGTCCGTGCATGCTGGTGAAGACATATGTTTTATCTCCCTGTTTTCCGAAGAATCCGCATGAGGACGCGGTTCCGCTTTTGAAAACAACGAACCGGTCGGGAGAGGGGAATTCCTTTGCCTGAGAGAGGCAAAGGAACAATGGGGCAAATGTGAGCGCAAGCGCCAGCAGAAAGCGCTTTTTGCAAATGTTTAAATTATTCTGAGAATTTCTCGTCGGCAAAATTGTTTTCCTAACTTGATCATGATGTGGAAACAGGCGGAAAAGATACACGCTGAAGCCGTGAACTCCAACGTATTTTTCATCATATGTTGAACGTTAAGGAATTTCAAAGTTTATGTCCAGCACAATTCCCAAACTTCATCTTTTGCGAATTGCGAAAATCGCACATGGAGTGCGGCAATTTACTGTGTCGGGCGTAGCTTTGGCGAAGACTGATTGCCGCCTTTAATGACGGAATTTATTCCGTCCCGGTGGAAGGTAATCTCTCGAAATGAATTTCGCGAACAAGGCGGTAACAAGTTCCCGCACTCCACGGAGCGTTGTCACGCTCGTAAATCAAAAATCTGCTCCGCTATACGTTCAGATTATCCCTTCTTCACTTCGTTATTCGATTGTTCAAGAGCTGCGGCTTCCAGCCGCCCAATTTAATATTGAACCTTTGTGTCTTTGTGCCTTGGTGGTTATTCTTTCATGTTTCAGGTGCAGCCGGCTGGAGAGGATACACGCATTCTTTGAAATGCTCTGCGCAGTCGGATTTGAGGATGCTCGAATAAAGGATGAATTCGGTGATGTTGAAGCTTGCTGAATGCATGTCACTGTAGATGTTGCTGAGTTTTTGGCAGTCTTTCTCACTTGGCATTTTCAGTCTTGCAACGGTTAGGTGAGGATGGAACTTCCTGCTTTCAGGAGGGATTCCGCAGGAGTCGAGGGCCAAATCCATATAGTCCTTCAGATCGGAAAGCGCCCTGCTTTCACCGCAGCCGAGCCAGAAAACCGAAGGTCTCCTTTCATTGGGGAAAAAACCCGAGCCCGCAATCTCCAGGCTGAACGGCGGAAGTTTTATTTCAGAAAGGGAGGCTTTTATCTGCTTGAAGAATAGATCATCGGCATCTCCGATGAACCGCATGGTAATGTGGATCTGATCCCTGACAGTCCATCTGACGCCGGGGAGATTCCTGCGAAGTTCGCAGATATTGTCCTTTACCCGGTCGGGAATGTCAATTGCGATAAAAAGTCGAGGCATGGTTTTCCTCCAACGTAAAATTGGATTGTCGGATAAACGGATTAATGTAATTAAAAATTGCAGGAATAAAATACGTCATGGATAAAAAGTCAAAACATCCGCTTCTCCTTTGCGATCTTGACGGGACCTTGATTGACTCCCGTGAAGATCTGGCGACCGGGGTCAACCTGATGAGGGCCGATTACGGGCTCATCCCCCTTTCCGTCGAGTCGGTGACGGGATATGTCGGCGACGGTGCCAGAAAGCTTGTGGAACGCGCGCTGCCGGAATCGGTGAAAAACATTGAGGAAGCCATCGACAAGTTCAAGAGATATTACCAGGAGAACATGTTTGTCAAGACGCGGCTTTATCCGACTGTCGCGGAAGGTCTTCGCATTCTCCATGGAAACGGGTGGAAACTTGCGCTAACAAGCAACAAGCCTTCCGGCAAGTGCGAGGACATTCTCAGGCATTTCGGAGTCGGCCCTTATTTCGACCTGATTCTCGGAGCGTCCGACAGCTATCCTTTGAAACCTGACCCGGAAAGCATTTTCATCGCAATGCGAAATGCGGGTTCAGACAAAAGCGATACTTGGATCATTGGTGACAATCACACCGATCTCGAGGCGGGACGAAGGGCCGGGATTAGATGCTGCTATGCAAAATACGTATTCGGCAATGAAGGTTCCGAGAAATATGACATGGCGGTTGATTCGTTCATGGAATTCGTGGACCAATTGCAAAAGTAGGCAACTGGAAGTGTTCAGGTGTCAGTTTTCAGTGAGGAGTAAAACATGAAACTTGTTTCTTATACTATCTTTTTCCGACACCTGACACCCGACACCTGTTATTATACAAAGTGAGTTTATCATGAACTGGGAAAATGAATCTGTCTTGGTTAGCGGTGGAGGGGGCTTCCTCGGGAAACACATTGTTGACGCCCTTCTGAGGTTAAACTGCGGATCCATAAGATCTGTCGGCAGAAGACCGCAGCCGGAACTGGAAAGAAGCGGAATCGAGGTTTTGTGCGGTGACATCGCCGACAGCTCTTTCGTTGATAAGGCCTGCGAAGCCCGCACTCTTGTCTTTCATGTCGCCGCCCTTGCAGGCGTCTGGGGAAAACGTGAGGACTTTTACAGGATAAATGTAACCGGAACCAAAAACATAATAGATGCCTGCAAGAAAAGAAATATAAGTGCTCTTGTTCACACAAGTTCCCCAAGCGTTGTTCTGCATGACGGCGATACGGAAAACGCCGACGAATCAGTTCCTTACCCTGAAAAATATCTGGCACCTTACCCAGAGACCAAGGCGATTGCCGAACGCCTGGTGCTCAATGCGAATTCTGCGGATTTCGCAACTGTCGCCATCAGGCCGCATCTGATCTGGGGGCCTGGTGATCCCCATCTTCTGCCGCGGGTCGTCGAAAGGGCGGAAAAGGGGAAACTCATGCAGGTGGGTGACGGCAGGAATCTTGTTGACATGACTTATGTTGAGAATGCGGCCCGTGCTCATATTGCCGCCGCCGAGACTTTGCGGAATTCGCAAAAGGCCAGCGGCAAAGCCTACTTTGTAAGCGATGGGCATCCGGTTGTGCTATGGGACTGGATCAACAAGCTCTTGAATGAACTCGGCCTCCCTCCAGTAACTAGGCGGATATCCTATAGTACTGCTTATGCCGTTGGTGGGCTTATGGAGTTCTTATATAAGGGTCTTCCGTTTCCGGGAGAACCTCCGATGACGCGATTTGTCGCCGGACAGCTTGCGCATTCCCACTACTTCAACATCACCGCTGCCCGGAACGAACTGGGATACAGTCCGGAAATAAGCCATGAAGAGGCCATGAGGAAAACGGTGGAATGGCTCAGGGCTAAGTAACTCGGGCATTCCTGCCCGAGAACAGAATCGGAGAGCCGGAGAATCGGAGAATCGGCGAGAGTAAGAAACTTGACATCTAATATCTAAATTCTATCGTCTTTCATCTGGCATATGTCTCCTGCAATTCTACTGTATCTCCGATTCGCCATTTCTACGGCTCTCCGATTCATTGGTTTCACGCAGTTTTTGGCATGGGATATGCTTCTTTCCTAGGCAGGGTTGTTTCTGCCAAACCGTAATTTCAGCTCGGAATCGGGCTTAAAATGGCTGAGGAGGAGAGGAGATGAAAGGGATATATACCTGTCCATATTGCCTGCGATCCTATACGGTCGCACAGGAGGGGGATTATCTGTGTGACTGCGGGAGGCAGTTTTTCTATCCTCCCATGGGGTCGACAAGGGCTTCAAATTATTCATGTGCGGCCCCGGCATATTTGGACTCCTCCAGCGGAAGCGTAAAGAGGAGGACGACATATAATTACGGGAGGAAAAGTCATTCCAGGTCGGGAACCGAGAAAAACTGCCCGCTTGCCAAAGCCTCCTTCATAACTGGGATCATAGGTTTGATATTATTTGGCTTCTTCAGTGTCCCGGCGCTTATTTTCGGCATTTCCGCTTTATTGCTCATTTCGAATCCGTTCTATAATTATAAAGGGAGCTGGATGGCGATTTCGGGAATACTCCTGGGGCTCATTGGCACAGCCGGCTGGGGATTGTGGCTGGCTACACGGATGTAGCCGAAAT
>JBAZRS010000307.1:0-6641 GCA_041662825.1 Victivallales bacterium
TGGCTTCGATGTTTTTCACACCCGACGGATCCTCTATCTTTGCGATTATCCAGGCGGAACTCCCGTGTCTTTTCAGTTCGGCTCGGAGTTCGGTTATCGTATCTTCATTCCTCACGAAGGAGGCCGCCACTATGTCGAAAGGTTCTCCTGCGAGTTCCGCAATCGCGCGGCGGTCGTCGTCGACGAGAGGCGGAAAGTTTGTCAGGTCCTTTGAGAACGCGACGCCTTTCCTGGGTGAAAGCAGCCCCCCGGAATCGCTCTGCACGACTATGCCGCCGGGGGAGACTTCCCTGACGGTGAATTCGAGTTTGCCGTCATCGACCAGTATGAGCATGCCTGTTTCCGCCTTTGAAAAATCCACACCCCTCGGGATTGCAATGCTCGGCATGGAACTCCTGAATCCGGCGGATGAGCCGGTTATGAAAATCTTTTCTCCGACCTTGAGCGGGTAGGGTAGCGGGACGCTTGAATCCCCGATGCGGAGCTTCGGTCCGGGAAGGTCGATCATGACTTTCGCCCCCAGCGACTTGGCCCTCCTGATGGAAGCCCGGTGCGTCTCCCTGTCGGAATGGGAAAGGTTTATCCTGAATATGTCGACGCCGGCGTCGATGAGGGATTTCATTGTCTTCTCGTCGGCGCTTGCCGGTCCTACAGTAGCGATTATCTGTGTTCTTGCATTTTCCATCTCAATCCTCCGCATTTTAGTACAAAATGGCTTAATCTAAAATAACTGTTATACGCTTTACACGGGAATTGACTGGACATGCGTCCGGTCGCGTATCTGGGGAAACCTCTTATAAAATATGTTACAAGACCGGAAAGGCAAGGTGAAATGGATATTTACGGTGGCAGCCTATGCCCCGTGATAGAGGTAACCGTTAAGCTGAGTGTTCATTTCATTCCCCCTGCCAGTTTACCTGGCAGGAGAAGAAGATTGTTGGGCTAATGTCCATGCCGTTAGCCCCCAATCATTGCCTCCCGTGGGGTAAACCCACTGGGGGAGCTAATTTCCCTTGTCAGTTTATCTGGCAGTAAGATGCCCAGCTTAACGGTTACTGAAAGAGGCTTGATTTCTGCCTGGAGTCTTGATTCTTTAGCGGTTCAGAACTATTTTTGCAGTATCATGAAATTAAAATTTCCAACAATCACCATGTTTTTTGCCGGGATCGTATCCTGCGTGTTCACCTTGTCACTTCTGACTCTGACCGGCTGCTATTCCGCCGGAAACATGGCTGCAGGGCACTTCGAGAGCTTTGTGGCGTCCTTGAACAGCCAGGAGGATCCCGAACTGGTGCGGCAGGGGCTTCCGACTGTCATACTGATTTTGGACTCAATGCTGCAGGAGGAGCCTGACAATCCGGACCTTTTACTGGCGGCTTCGACGGCCTATGCCGCTTATGCCCAGGTGTTTCTTGTCCCGAAAGAGGAGAACGCCCGTGCCGTCCTTCTGTTCGGTAGGGCGAAGGGGTACGGACTTAAGCTCCTGTGCCGCCGCAGTTTCTACGTCACCGCGCAAGACAAGTCTTTCGAGGAATATGAGAAGGCGCTCTCAGGCTTCGGACGTGGCGATGTCCCCGACTTATACGCCGCCTCGAACGCCTGGCTGGGATGGATATTGAGCCAGACGGACTCAATGGCCGCCCTCTCGGAATTGTCCAAGCCCCTGGCGCTGATGCGGCGGGTTTTGGAACTCGACGAGACATATGCCTGCGGCGGAGCCCATCTCATCTTCGGAATATATTATGCGATCCAGCCCCCGGGCGCCGGACGGGATTTGGAAAAGAGCAGAATGCATTTTCTGCGCGTCATTGAACTGTCCGGCAACGGAAAAAAAATGCCGCAGGTCGTTTACGCGGAATTTTACGCTGTCACGGCGGGCGACCGGGAATTGTTTACAAGCATACTGACGAAGGTCATCGAGAAGCCGGAACACGAACAGAAGTCCGATGCTCTGGGCAATGCCATCGCCAGGGAGCGCGCCAGAAAACTGCTTGACAGGAAAGAGGATTTGTTTTAATAACATTGGCTTTAAACATAACAAGAGCTTGCTCTAAAAGGTAGAAGACAGACACCCCTTGCGGGGTTAACTACAAACAAAAGAGCTGATTTCAAAATGCGGATAAATGTTGCTGCGGCAATGTATTCCGTAGGAGTTCACAACCCTGGTCGCCTATGGCGCCGCCAGAGGCGGGTAAACTTTAGTTGTGTCTTGGTATTCAGGAGGTTAGACACGCTAAAGCCGTGAACACCAACTTGAGAAATCAGCTCAAAAGAGGCAATTTGGGAATTGCCTCAAAGAACAGTGAATTTGAGTTGAATTGGTTTGTAGTCAAGCTCGCAAGAGCTGTTCCAGGAAACTTTTTTTTAGCAGGCTCATAAGTAAGGTGCAAATGAGAACTACTATGGTAAAACTTTCTTTCACAGTGTTGGCGTATGTGATTTTCCTGACGCTTTCGGCGACGCTTCCGGCGGCGGACGAGGTCGTGCTGAAAATGGCGATCATCGTTCCGGAAAAATCCATATGGGGCCAGTATTTCAAGGCGTCGGCCGACGAGATCAGGGAAAAGACGAACGGCAAAGTGAACCTGAAGATCTATTTCGGAGGCGTCCAGGGAGACGAACTCAATGTCATTCAGAAGATGAGGATTGGACAGTTGCACGGCTCGGCATTGATGGCCTACGGGCTCTCAAAGGTGTGTCCGGACTCCCTTGCGTTTTCGCTGCCCGTACTGTTCCGCAACTCCGAGGAGGCGATTTGGGTTCACGATAAAATGAACGACTATTTTCAAAAGCAGGCGCGTGAAAAGGGATTTGAGATATTGGGTTGGACGAACCAGGGCTTCACATACTGCTTCAGCAAGGACAAGGTTATCGATATGTCGTCGCTGCGGAACTCCAAGCCCTGGGCGCTTGAGAAGGACGACCTTTGCAAGGCCTTTTTCAAGGCGGCGTCCATCTCGGCGATACCTCTTACGATTGGCGATGTCAACACCGCCCTGCAGTCCGGACTCATCCGCACGGTCTTTGCGCCTGCGGCCGGAATGATCGTGATGCAGTGGCATACAAGGGTGAACTACAGGCTTGACACGGGGCTTTTCTATTCCTTCGGGGCGGTTGTGATCACAAAAGACCAGTGGGACAGGTTATCTGGAGAACGGCAGGAACTCATCCGCAAGATTTTCCAAAAGAACTTCAAAGAGCTGAACGCGGGGATAGAAAAGCAGAACAACGATGCGCTCAAGGTTTTGGATGAAAAAATTGAAGTGAACAGACCGAGTGAAGAGGCGCTGGCGGAGTTTCGCGAAGTGATGGTGAAAGTGGAAGAGGAAATGACCGGCAAGGACTTCTCCGCAGAGACGATGAAGATGGTCAAGTCGCACCTGGAACAGTACCGCAGGGAAAATCAGAAATGAAAACCTTCAACTCAGGCGAGATTCCAAAATGCCTTCAGAAAACGCCCATGGCGGGCCCTTGATAAGTGAAAATCCCAATCCTCCGGATAAGCCTGGAAGCCTGCCTTCGGGCGGGGACAGTGGACGGATTGCCGCTCAGAATAGCGAGGACCGCGACCCGGCGGCATACGGATGGGTCGATGGCCCTGTCGGACGCACTGTAAGGCGTGTCGAGGAAATCACCTTCTCCGTCTTCCTTGTTCTGATGATTGTCCTGGGGCTTCTGCCGATAATTCTGCGCTACTTCAGCTCGGTAGGGGTGCAGGGCACCGATGTGCTCAGTCGGCATCTGCTCCTCTGGATCGCACTGCTGGGCGCAGGCACAGCCGTAAGGGAACGCTCGTCAATATCCGTCGATCTGCTGTCGCAGATGGTCTCCATGCGCAAACGCCTTATCCTCCGCGGCATCACCGAGTTCGCCAGCGTGGCCGTATGTGTCATTGTGGTCTGGGTCAGCATCATATTCGTGCGCTCCCAGGCGGAATTTTCGAACGGGAAGCTTGCCATACTGTCAATACCGGAGTGGTGGCTCAGTCTTGTCCTGCCGATCGGTTTTTCAATCCTGACGCTCCGCCTTTTTGTTGCGGCGGTGACGGATCTTGCGGCGGCCTGGAAGATGAAGAGGAAATCAGACTGTGCGGAGGGCGGATGAGCATTTTGCTTTTAATTTTTCTTTTGCTTCTGGCCGTTGTCGGCGCCCCTCTTTTTGCGGTGATCGGGGGAAGCGCCCTGATTAACTACTGGCGCTCAGGAATCGACATGCAGGCGCTTGTCATCGAGTTCTACCAGATCGGATCAAAGCCGATGCTTGACGCCCTCTTCCTCTTTGCCTTTACAGGATGCATTCTCGGGCGCAGCCAGGCGCCCCGCCGCCTGCTGCGCCTCTCCAATGCCTTTCTAGGGTGGATGCCGGGAGGACTTGCGGTCGTCGCAATAGTCTCCTGCTCCTTTCTCACAGCTTTCACCGGCGCCTCCGGAATAACGATTGTGGCCTTGGGCGGACTCCTCCTGCCTGCGATGCTGGAGAAAAAATACGACCGGAATTTCAGTCTGGGTGTGATTACCGCCAGCGGTAGCCTCGGACTGCTTTTCCCCCCGAGCCTGCCCGTGATCCTGTACGGTGTCATAAGCAACACCAAGATAGATGATCTGTTCATAGCCGGAATCATTCCGGGAACGCTTATGGTGCTTTCGCTGTCGGTGTATGCCATGTGGAGAGGCGGCTCCATAGCGAGTCCGAGGACGAAATTCAGCTTTGCCGAGATTTTCCGTGCGATCTGGGAGGCCAAACTGGAGCTTCCGCTCCCCGTAATCGTGATCGGCGGGATATACTCGGGGATGTTTGCGCTCAGCGAGGCGGCGGTGATCGCTGCGGCGTACGTGATAGTCGTCGAGATGTTCATCAGCCGCGAAGTGGGCTTCAGGGATTTCATCAGAATCGCCAGGGAGAGTGCGATACTCACCGGAGGCATACTGATCATCCTCGGAATGGCGCTGGCCGCCACGAATTACATGATTGACGCAGAAGTGCCTACGAAGATGTTCAACCTTGCCGGACAATACATGACAAGCAAGGTCGCCTTCCTCATCACGCTGAACATCTTCCTGCTCATCGTCGGCTGCATGCTCGACATATACGCCGCAACGGTCCTTGTGGTGCCGCTCATAATACCGATCGCCGCCGCATTCGGCATCAATCCCGTCCATCTCGGAATAATCTTCCTCGTGAATCTGGGCATCGGCTACATAACCCCGCCCGTCGGCTTGAACCTCTTCATCGCAAACATCAGCTTCCGCGAACCCATTGTCAAGCTCTACAGGGCCGCCTTGCCGTTCGTCATCATACTTCTGATTGTCCTCGCCATCGTGACCTATGTCCCGGAACTCAGCCTCTTTTTCCTAGGCGGGAAACAATAACCGTCTACACTGTCCCATGGATGATTGGATGAATGGATTGTTGGATGGTTGCGTATCATAGATATAATACTAAGTCGCAATCAAATGGCAAGAACATGCCTTACGGCATTGACTACAAACGAATTATTTGTTCGTAGTTAAGCCCGTAAGGGCTGTTCTTTATCTTTCATGAATTACTGTCCGAAAGAATGCAACTCGGTATAAGAATAAAACAATCCAAAAAAATCCGAAATGCCTTTTTTTATATTTGCGTATAAGAGAACATTCTTTGTTTTTCTTTGAGTTGAACCCCATTCATCCATTCATCCAACAATCCATCCATCCGACATCTCTTATTTCATCTGCGGGAGGATGATTCCCTCGAGTATAATCTTCTGGCAGGAAAGGAAGACTATAAGGATGGGGATTGAGACGATGACGAAGCCGGCGGAGATCACCCAGGGTGTGTTCACCCACCACTGGCTCGCCTGGTACATCCAGACCGATATGGTCCACATTTTCTGGTTCTGGCAGATGATAATCGCCCATTCCCAGGATGCGTAGGCGCCGATGAACGCCCCGAGCACTTTTACGGCGAGGATGGGTTTCATGAGCGGGAGCGTCACATACATGAAATTCTGGAATTCGCTCGCGCCGTCGATGGTGGCGGCCTCGTAGAGTTCGGGCGGCAGGCTGTCGAAAAACCCCTTCAGCATGAATATCGCCATTCCCCCGGCGGCATGCGGGAGAACCAGCGCGAAGAAGGTGTTGAGAAGCCCGAGATCGCGCATGAGCAGATATGCCGGTATCGCGCTGACCATCGCCGGGAACGCCGTCACCGCGAGGAGGAAGAGTATTATCTTGTCCTTTCCCTTGATGCTGAAACGCGAGAGCGCATAGGCGCAGAGCGGATTCACCGTGAGGACGGAGAGTATGGTGAAGGCGACCAGGAGGAATGTCACCAGGATTGCCCGTCCCCGCTTCAGCAGGAATGTGACTACGAACTTGTAATTCCCCGTGATGGACTGGGACACGAAGGACCAGTCGTTGTTCCGGAATGTTATCCCGTATGCGGCTTCGAAGGGCGGGAACGCCTCCTCGATGCTGTTGAGTTTCCAGCCGTAAGCCCTGTTTATGTTTTCGACGGACCCGTATTTCGCGAGGATGTAATCCTGATACGCCTTTTCCGAGGATCTCAGGTGCTTCACGTTCACCGGAAGCTTTTTCACGAACTCGATCCATACTTTCTGCAGGGAGACTGTTTCTGGGCCGGAGGGGGCGGACGGCTGGAGT
>JBAZRS010000308.1:0-6608 GCA_041662825.1 Victivallales bacterium
CGGATTATACGGTCCACCGGCCCAGAGGGTGTCATCGTTAAGCTGAAGACGTTCGATTCCGGTTCCGCCAAAGACCATTGCTCCGAGCCTGCTGTTTCCGATTGGAAGCGCCTCCTCCCATTTGACGGCGGGCTGCCGGTACCACAGGATATTCATAGACTTTGCCTCTGACATAATTATTTGATTACTCCTATTCTTTTTTCAATTTCCCTTAATATTCAGACGAGTTGACAACGTTCCCGATCATGCGCGACTTTAAGCCGTTGTGTGCAACGGATTGTTGTCGATTTCATGCTCCTCAGTTCCAATCTTCACCAGTTTGCAGTCCGGGAGTTGCAGTATGCGAAGTCAACTTCTTCGCGATGATTCCCGCAGGTTAAACATCACGCATGGCCTGGTGTTTTATCATCTCGGACTGCATTTCCTGGGTGATTTTCATCCGGTCGTAGCCATTCCGCAGGGCATCGCCCAACTTCTTGCCCGCTTTGGCTCCGGCGTCCAAGGCACAATGGTTCTTCATCACATCTGGAATTGACTCGGGAGTGATCGGCACGTCGGGTCCGTGGATAGCGTAGTGGCCGCCGACTTTGCAGGTCTCACCATAGCCGCAGTAGCAGCACCCCAAGGCGCCGGTCGCGTGGACGGTATCAACGACCTTCACGAGATTGTAGGCGCAGAAGGTGTTCATCATGTCAGCAGGCGGCTTGGGCATCAGGCCGCCGAGTCCGACGGTCACCGCGAGCTTGCCCCACATAATGTCGGCTTCGCGGTGACGGAACTGGTACCACCGTTCGAGGAAAGCGTGCATGACGGCATTGAGCGTGCCAAAGTAGTTCACCCCGCCGAGCACGTAGGCATCAGCTTCGACGATCTTGTCGCGGAGGGGCGCGAAGTCGTCCTTTATTTTGCAGATGTTGTCATCCGCGCATGCCATGCACCCGATGCAGCCATTGATCGTCTTGCCCTGAAGCGATACCAGCTCGTAGTCTATTCCGGTATGCTCAAGGATGTGTTTGAGGAGTTTGATCGTTCCGCTCCGTTTCTCGATGCGCGGACTGCCGGAGACACCTAGAATTTTCATCGGGATTCCTTTCGTGTAAGTGCCGGACAAGTTGATGCGCCCAGCGTTGCCGTTATGGCTATTCATTTCTATTGGCAAAACTCGGGCATTGTACCCAAGCAAGCATCGACCATCCCTTGGATGTGAATGTATCATGTGCCGGAAAATTAAGCAAGACATTCCACACTGTTAGTCTATTGTCAACTTATCGCGGGTTTTAACGGTTTTTTACAGTTTTCTGGCGCTTGAGGCGAAAGGGGCAAATATGAGGCTGAAAAAGATTGGTGGGCCCGGCAGGAATCGAACCTGCGACCAAGTGATTATGAGTCACCTGCTCTAACCGCTGAGCTACGGACCCTCATCCGGATTCTGATGGCAGCGAGTAAATTACACAACGGAGCGGTAAACGCAAGCTCAAAGCGATGTTTTTCCTTCCGATTTTCAAAGGTTGCCTAAAGCATCAACCGCAGAGGGCACTGGGAATTTCACTATATGGGGACATGATTAATATGCATCTCATTCTCCGTGTCCTCTGTGGTTAGTCCCAAGCAATGACCGCTTACAGTTGATCCGGTATACGGCCGGCAGTTTGACTATATGTGAAAAGAATATAGATTCCAGCATGTTTCAATTCACGTCAACCTTTTAAAAAGCCGGTAGCGCATGATCAGGTTTTTGAGTTTAATTGTTTCAGCCGCAGTTATTCTGCTGCTTACCTCCTGTGATGCGGGCGGGCCGGATGAGGTCAGGCATCCGTTTTTTATAAAAGCTTCAAACCTGAAGGAGAAAGGCAAGTATCCGGAAGCGGTGAAAGCTTTTGAGGATTACATCAGGATAAATCCCGATTCCGCCAAAACTCACCTTGAACTCGCCACGCTCTACGACGACAGCCTGAAAAACCCCTTTCTGGCAATCTACCATTACAGGCGTTACCTGGAGCTCGAACCCGATTCCCAGGAAAGGAAAAATATCGAGGCCTGGCTTAATGGCGCTGAAAAAGAATATTATGACCAGTTGAGGATGAATTACTCCGACAATGATCTCAAGAAAGAGATTGAAGCACTCAGGGAAAGGGAGAAAAGATATGTCGCCATCCTGACCCAGATGAGGAAAGAGAACGAATATCTTAAAAGCCAGCTCAATTTAAAGCCCGTAGCCTCTTCAGAAGTTCAGGAAATAATTCAGAAGGAGACAGAGCCTGCGGATACTCCGGCTCCTGCGGCATCGCTTCCTAAGAAAAAAGAAATCCCTGAGTTTTACGTGGTGAAACAGGGGGATTCCCTTACGAAGATTTCCCGCGAGATCTTTGGTGACATGAAATATTACAAACTTATCCTTGAGGCGAACAAGGATGTCCTGAGTTCTGAAACACAGGTGCAGATAGGGCAGAAACTGAAGATCCCGAAACTGCCGGTAAAGCCGCAGGAATGAAATGACTGTTATATTTTATCTGAAAAACAATGAAATTGTTTTTCAGATAAAATGTAATCACATCAGCCCGCCCACTTCTTATGATGTCTGGATATTATGGAAAGGTTCTCCCTGGCTATTTTTCGAAAGGTCATAGTGACAGAGGATGATTTGGAGAGGCCGGACCAGAAATTTGTTGCAAGGTCGTTGGCGCGCGACCATAAGCTGATGGATTCCGGAGGAGGAGGCCTTGGGGAAAGTGCTTGCATTGGAAGTCTCCCTTCGATATCTGGACGGTATAGCATGGGAAGCATGTCATATGAAGGGGCCAATTCAATAGGACGATTTCTGCCCAGGTATAGACTTACATTGCCATAGTGCATGTCGGTATTCCCGATTAAGGTGCCGAACCACCACCGCAAGGACAGGTTTTCCGCATCTTTGGCGCTTATCCAGCCAGTATCGCGCAAGCGGTCTGCCGCTGAAGTCCATGGAGTGTCGGCTTTGCCAAAAAACGCCGCATCCAATGCGGCCAGGGAAACAAGACAGCGCCGTCCATGTGCGCCTATCCGGTCGAATCTACAGGATTCGAGGAAATGGCGTCCGCCAGCTTCGAGCAATTGAGTTTTAGCTGAGGATATTCCTGCCTCTGAAAGAATGCTTGCAGCCAGGTGTTCAGCTACCAGCAAATCCGCCCAGCGCTCATCCTCGGGCCGTCCAGATCTGCCATTGAACTTGACTATGACGTGGCGGACAGAACCGCCATCGTTAATGCATGCAGTGAATTTGGGTTGTTCTCCTGCAGCCGATGATCCAGGCCATTCTCCTGCAATCGCGGAGTCTGCCATCGAGGGGAAAACTTTTGACCGAGATGTCGCAGGCAGGGAATCCAGATCCGCCAACATCTTTTCCTGAACTGATGCCAGCATATCCTGGCCAAGGATAAAGGCCCCTTGAAGGTCGCGGCCATATCGGAGAAGGGATGTGATTATGTCATCGGCATGCCATAAACGGGGATCTTCCGTCAAACCCATAAGTTTACCGTACTTCCGCGCGAAGGCCCGTCCCAGGAATCCCTGTGGACGAAGATCATCAAGGAACCAAGGAAGATCCGGATAAAGCCCGTTGGTGAATTCATTCCATCGCAACGTTTCCCATGGATTTTCCTGCTCAAGATACCATTGTCTCGCCTCCAGGCAATAAAGATTACCTGCGGGATTAGCCTGCCCCATGGGATCTATCTCATAAAGAGGCCAGCCTGAGCCGAGCGCCGGAATGTTGCGGGAAAGCGCGTAACGGGTGGATCTTCCGCTCCCCAGACGGTGAATTCTGCCGCCTTTGAAACGGGTAAGTATCCGCGAAACTGTCGGCTGGCTTGCATTCAACGACGCAGCAAGTTCCCTTGCCGTCATGGCGCCTCTGCGCATGAATTCGAATTCTATTATCGCTACTTGCCTGTCCATGATATTATAAACCATTTAATGAATAGATAAATTTGATATATAAGTCCCATAAATATAAGGTGATAATATGAAATATCAAGTGCTGAGAGAATAGATAATGAATAGATAAAAAATGGTTTATATCCTGTCTTCTTTGAAATTTGCCTTAAGAGTAGGTTGGGCTTTCCAGCCCGACAAGATAGCGGCCAGGAATGACCGCCTTACTTAATCGATAAAAGTTTCATTATGATAAAACTGCGGACACCGTGGTTGACCGCTGATTATTTGGAAAGGATCATGTAGAGAATCTTCTCATGTTCATCCGTCCAGGGAGCTGGCCAGAGCTTTTCAAAGCCTTTGCGAAGTTCGCAGTTGCCGGTGCCGAAAAGCTTCTTTGCGGCTATTGCCGCACCGTGCGATAGCTCTGCTGGTTTGAATCCCTGGGAAAGCACAAGCCTCATTGTACCGATGATCCTGTCTTCCCAACCGAGTTTGCGTTCCAGGTCGCGGCAGACTCTTTCCACTGAATCCGTAAGGAAGGGATTGACCATCCTGACAAGCAGATCCTCGGCATATTCGCGGAAGCCTTCTTCTGTGAAAAGTTCGTCGGTGCCTCTCCATTTCCGGCACAGCGCCCTGCCTGACTCCTCAATGAAGGCGCGTCTTCCGGTCTTGAGTATCTCCGGTTTGTCCGCAAGCTGGTGCATGAAGGAGATCCCGTCTTCCATGGCGTGCAGTCCGAGCAGCATGTGAATCGCATTGTGCCCGTAGAGTTTCGCCTCCTCGAACGGCAGGAGATCGTTTTTGGCATGAAGGCCTTTTGTCTTTCTGTCTTCAATTCCGGGGCAGCTGCTGATGAGAATCCTGTCGAACTCCTCGACGAGATGTCCGCGGTCGGAAAAGGGAGTCAGTGTCGGAAGCCCCCGTTTTTCACACTCCGGGAATGAAAGAACTCCGCTCATCTTCCCGACGACCGTGTTGAGATAATGCGTGTCCGGAAATTTTTCGCCCATAGCCTCTTCGAGGAGTTCTGCGGCGTGGTTGTTGTTCTCGGCGGTGTAGACGAACCTCCTGTGCCCCGGGTTTTTCGCGAATCCCTGTCTCAGCCATGGGACGATGTGCTTGAAAAAAGTCACTGACGGGAGGGCAGTTGCGATTTCATCTGCGTCTGAGGCTGCTGCAATGAGTTTTTTCAGGTCATCGCCGTCCTGCGGATTATATATTTCAACTTTCTGGATGTTCTCCGAGTATACCCTGTCCCTTGCGGCGACACTGATGACTACGCTCCCGTTGTCCTCTCTCAGGGCTTTGACAAGGTTTTTGTCGACATCCGCCACGACTATCCTGTCGAAGCCGCCCTTATATGCACCGAGCAGGAAAATTCCGGTCTGTATCGGGCCGAATCCTATTCCAAGAAATGTTGACATGTCTTTTATCGCTTATTGTTAGGGATTAATAGAAAAATTTTCCGGATTCGGAAAATTTATATATGAGCAATGATGCAATCACGAGAACTGTTCGATAAGCTCCTTCACCTGTTCGACTGACTTGATCCCCTGTGAAGCGGTCGGGTGGCTCAATGACGCCGCGGCGACGCCGTTTCCGAATTTCAGGATGTTCGAGATGGATTCGCCCCTGTAGATCTGGGAAAGGCATCCTGCGCAGAAAGCGTCACCTGCGCCGACAGTCCCCTTGATGAATCCGGCGGGAAGTTTCAGGGATTTTACGGATTCGCGGACGATTTTACCGTTTTCCTTCACTGATGCGACCGCGCCTTCTGGGAAATGAATCACAACCATTTTCCCGACACCCATTTTCAACAGGGCGTCAGCCGCCTCGGAGGCGTCCTTGAAATCAATTCCCCCTTCCTTACTACGTATTCTCTTTTCAAGAACCTTGCCGGCCTCGATTTCATTGAAGATGAGATAGTCCGTGAATTTCAGGGATGGGGTTACTATCCTGTTGAACCTGTCGCTGTTCTCGCTGACAACGTCAATCGCAGTTTCTATTCCGGCCTCCCTGAGCATTGAAAGGAGCTTTGCGGCCCGGGTTCCGAACTCCTTGTCCGGTTCGTCGAGCTTGTCCAGGAGCAGCAGGTATCCTACAAGGCAGATCCTTCCCTTGATCTTATCAATCTCAAAATCTCCGATGTCAAGTGTGGCATTGGCGCCCCTGGCGTGGAAGAATGTGCGGTGCCCGTTGGACTGCACGGTGATTACGTCGGTATAGGATGTTGTCTGCCCCGCCTTCTTTTTGAGAAGACTGCTGCATATGTTGTTTTTCTTGCAGTCGTTCAAAATGAAATCGCCGTGCTCGTCGACACCGATCGCCCCGACCGCCTGAAGGGGGATCTCTGTCCCGAGTTTCGCCAAATCAAGCAGGACGCTGTAGGGGCATCCGCCGTTAGTCGGCTGTTCCGTTTTCAGGATGTTGGCAAGATTGCCTTCTTCAGGATAGCTGTCGACAAATTTAATGAGATCGATTATCCAGTTGCCGCCCGCCGTGATTCCATTCCGCATATCAGAAACTCTCCTATTTAAAAAAATATTTATTTAACCACAGAGACACAAAGGCACAGAGATTTACAGGTAATAGTTTTTGAAATTACGTTTATTTCAAAAGGTATTTGTTTGTGTTCGTTTTCCATAAATAAAATTCCTTTGTGTCTCTGTGCCTTTGTGGTTAACCTCTTACGA
>JBAZRS010000309.1:0-6606 GCA_041662825.1 Victivallales bacterium
TAATTACTGGTTATATTTTTCGGTATAATAAGCCAAAGGGGGTAGGGCGTGAAAAGAAGCGCCACCACAGCCATGAAGGTGTTTATCCGATTTTACAAAAGCATGTGTCATGCTTTGCATCTGACACTATTTGTTTTAATCTTTCTGATTTTATTTGTCATGCTGGAAATATATGGCGGAAATCCTCCGGTTGAACCTGTAAAGGGGCAGGACTGGACGATATCTGATTTAAACATGAAGATGGTTTATATCGAGCCGGGAACCTTTATGATGGGGAGTCCCGGTGAAATGGACCGTGACGAAGATGAGACTCGTCACAAGGTGATTCTAACCCGCGGTTACTGGATTTGCATTTATGAAGTGAGACAGCGGGAATACGGGATTGTCATGAATGAAAATCCGAGCAGCTTCAAAGGCGATAATCTTCCGGTTGAATCCGTTTCATGGTATGATGCTGTCAAGTTCTGCGAAAAACTTAACGGGCGAGATGCCGTCCGCCTTCCTTCCGGATATGCTTACCGTCTTCCCACTGAAGCTGAATGGGAATATGCCGCAAGAGGAGGCAAAAAAAGCCGTGGATTCAAATACAGCGGCGGCGATGATGTCTCCGCCGTGGCCTGGTATGGAGGGAATTCGGGAGATGTCACACATGAAGTCGGAACAAAATCTCCGAATGAACTGGGCGTTTACGACATGAGCGGGAACGTGGCGGAGTGGTGTTATGACTGGTATGGGAAATACAGCAACATCGAACAGGAGGATCCTTCGGGAACGGAAGGGACAAGCTCGTACCGCGTTAATCGCGGAGGAGCTTGGGACAGGAATCCTAGAAACTGCCGCCCATCTGATCGTGATTTTTACCTGCCCGGCAGTACGAACATAGATACTGGTTTTCGCGTGGCCCTCGCTCCGAAGCTCGATAAAAACACGGGAAACGCTTCAAATGCGAAGCCGTAAATTCACAAGTATCAGGTAATTAAAAAATCACCTCTTTTGAGCTGATTGATTAAGTTGGAGTTCAAGCTTTAGCTTGCATAATATATTGAATACAAAGACAAACTAAAGTTTGAACTCCAACGGGCATGTTCCCGCAATAAACGTTTTATGTGTTTTTGCAATAAGCTCATATATGAATTGGAGCAAGTAAATGCGCATCATAAATTTCATTCTTATTTGTTCCGGCTTATTGTTCATCCCCGCGTGTGGCAGGGTAAAGGCAGTTAATTCGCCATTCCCCGCAGTTGAGGTTGTTCAGGCTTTACAGAAGGATATCCCTGTACCGAAAGAGTGGGTAGGTGTTACTTACGGGATGGTTGACGCGGTTATCAGGGCGCAGGTGACCGGTTATCTCATAAGCCAGAATTACAAGGACGGAGATTTTGTCAAGAAAGGTGATGTCCTGTTCGAGATCGATCCGCGCCTATATCAGGCGATTCTGGATCAGGCTAAGGCGACGCTTTCACAACAGGAGGCGCTGTACATGAATGCCAAGGTTAATCTTGACCGGTTCAGGCCTCTTGCCGCAGAAAATGTGGTGAGCAAGAGTGACTTGGACAATGCCATTGGTCAAGAAAGGTCGACAATGGGTGTAGTCCTCTCCGCCAAGGCGGCTGTCGAAAAGGCTGAACTCGACCTGAGCTTCACAAAAATCACATCCCCAATTGACGGTGTTGCCGGTTTTGCTCAGAGACAGATTGGTGATTTGGTCGGGCCTTTACAGGACGGACAATTAACGACAGTTTCGCAAATCAACCCGATCAAGATGTACATCAATCTCGGTGAACAGGATTATTTCAACTACAAAAAAAGTTTCCAAATCACTGATGAAGTAAACAAGAGGACTGAAAAGTTGGAAAGTGAATTAATCCTGAGCGGTGGAGAGACATATCCACACAAAGGCAAGTTTTATGCGATCGACAGGCAGGTCGATCTGAAGACGGGAACATTGCAATTAGCCCTGGAATTTCCCAATCCTGACAATGTGCTTCGACCGGGCATGTTCGCAAGGGCCCGCATAACGGAAGTCATCACCGGGGCAATCGTCATTCCGCAGGAATCCGTAACTGAACTTCAGGGCAGTTCCCAGGTGGCGGTGGTTGGGGCCGACAATAGGGTGGAACTCCGTTCGGTCAAGGCCGAAGAACGCGTTGGCGATTTACGGGTGATCCGGGAAGGATTGAAGCCCGGAGAGACGGTGATAGTGGAGGGAATACAGAAAGTGAAGCATGGAACACTTGTTGTTCTGAAGCCGTTTACCGGTAATTCACCGGCCGGAGGGCAACACCATGAACATCGATAGGGTACACCCAATATTTAACCAGACTTCATTTAAAATTACGCCGCGGCGCCGCACTCAATTTCAGTCCCTTGGATATTGGACATTCCGTGTTGGGCATTGGATATTCTGAATTTGGGAGGGAGGAGGCAGGCAACAATGTATCGTTTCTTCATAAATCGCCCAATAGTCGCCATGGTGGTTGCAATCATCATTTCCATCATCGGCCTTATCACGATGTTCAAACTTCCGGTTGCACTGTATCCCGACATAGTCCCGCCCGAGATAGTAGTGCAGACTAATTATCTCGGGGGTGATGCGATATCGATCGAAAAGGCGGTTGCCACCCCGATCGAACAGATGATGAGCGGTGTTGACGACATGAACTACATGTTTTCGCTCAATTCCAACAACGGCATAATGCGCCTGACTGTGAATTTCGATGTGAAAACCGATCCGAACATCGATCTTATGCTTGCCTATCTGCGTGAGGCCCAAACACAATTCCAGCTCCCTCAGGCCGTGCAGAACTACGGGATCAATGTTTATAAATCCCGTTCAGCCCCCCTGATTTACTTTGCACTGTATTCGCCCAAGGGAACCTATGACGCCGCATTTCTTGCGAACTACGCATATATCCACTTGAATGATCCGCTTACCCAATCGTATGGGATTGCCAGTGTGGCAGTTTACGGTGCCGGCCAATATGCAATGCGTTGCTGGGTGCGCCCGGACGTTCTGGCCAAGCTTTCCATTACGATTCCAGAAATAGTCGCAGCCCTCCAGAAACAAAATACCGTTAACCCGGCCGGACAGATCGGAGGAGAACCCATTGCCCCCGGGCAGAAATTCACCTACACAATCCGGACACAGGGAAGGCTTGAGACACCCGAGGAGTTTGGAGAGATAGTCCTGCGCGCCAACCCCGACGGTTCACTTGTCCGCCTCAAAGATGTTGCGCGTATTGAACTGGGAGTTCAGGACTACAGCATACAGGGGCGGTTCAACGGCAAGCCGGCGGCGAACATCGCACTCTTACAGCTTCCGGGAACCAATGATTTGGAAGCCGCCAAAGGCGCCAAGAAAGTGATGGCCCGCCTTAAAGAGTACTTTCCACCCGACCTTGATTACACTGTTGCCCTAGACACCACCCTCCCGATCACAGAAGGAATAAGGGAAATTGCCAAGACTTTTGCCATTGCCATCATTCTGGTGGCCCTGGTGGTGTTTGTGTTCCTCCAGGGATTGCGGGCTACGCTCATCCCCATTATTGTAGTGCCGGTTTCACTCCTAGGCACTTTCATCTTTTTCCCGTTTTTGGGTTTTTCAGTAAATCCGGTAGCTCTCATGGGCATGGTTGTGGCAATAGGGCTAGTTGTGGACGACGCCATCATTGTGGTTGAAGCTGTGGAACGCCACATAGGGGCGGGGCTATCCCCGAAGGAGGCTGCCCTGAAGGCCATGGAGGAGGTCTCCGGTCCTGTCATGGCTATAGCCCTCATCCTAGCGTCTGTTTTTTTCCCTACCGTATTCCTCCCCGGCATCACGGGACGGCTTTATCAGCAGTTTGCCGTAACCATCGGAATTTCCGTGCTGCTTTCCGCCTTTAACGCCCTGACCCTTTCTCCTGCGCTTTGCGTGGTATTGCTCCGTCCAAAGGGGCAGAAACATGGACTTCTGTCTGGTTTTTACAGCTGGTTCAACCGGATATTCACACGCAGTTCCGACGCCTATGTCGGAATATCCGGATTTGTCATCCGGAAAGCGGTACTGGGATTCATGGTTTTGGCAGTCATAACTGCTGGCATGATTTTTCTGGGCATGAAAATACCGGAAGGTTTTCTTCCGGAGGAAGACCAGGGTTACATGTACGCAGTGATACAGCTGCCTGACGGAGCTTCGCTCCAGCGCACTGTGGAGGCGGGGCGCGAGGCCGAAAAGATCATCATGAACACTCCTGGAGTCAAATCCTGCATAGGAGTCAGCGGATTCAGCCTGTTGAGTTATGTGCACAATACATACAGCGGCTTTTTTTTCATCACGTTGAAACCGTGGTCGGAGAGGAGAAGTCCGGATCTCAAAGCCTCCTCCTTAATAACCCGAATCAACAGGGAGCTTAACACTCTGCCACAGGGAGAGGCGTTCTGTTTTTCTCCGCCCGCTATACAGGGAGTCGGCACTGCGGGTGGAGTGACATTCATTCTTGAGGATCTGAACGACAAGGGACTGCCGTTTCTGTCGGAGAACACCAAAAATTTTATTGCTGCAGCCAGGAAGCGTCCGGAACTGAAACATGTAAGCACCACGCTTCTTCCAAATGTGCCTCAGTACTATGTCAAGGTGGATCGCGCCAAAGTTCAAACCAGGGGACTGGACATCGGCGAGGTATATGCGACGCTCCAGGCATACATGGGAGAGCTTTCCGTGAACTACTTCAACCGCTTCGGGAGGCAGTGGCAGGTATATTTACAGGCGGAAGGTGACTATCGCAAGGACATAAAGCTGCTGGATCAGTTTTACGTGAGAAACTCTTTCGGCAACCCGGTGCCGCTTTCGGCGGTTACAGAGATTGAACCGAGTACCGGACCAGAGTTCACCATGCGCTACAACCTTTACCGGTCGAGTCAGATCAATGCGACCGCCGCGCCCGGCTACAGTTCCGCACAGGCGATGAAGGCCATGGAGGAGGTTTTCACCGAAAACATGCCTCACGGGATGGGTTACAATTACATGGGAATGTCCTTTCAGGAGAAACTTGCGCAGAAGGGTATCCCCCCAGTAGCCATCTATGCGCTTTCAGTACTTTTTGTCTTTCTAATACTAGCTGCCCTTTATGAAAGCTGGTCGCTGCCGTTCAGCGTGCTGCTCGGGACTCCAATCGCAGTATTCGGCGCGTTTGCGGCACTTATGACCTTCGGGATGAGTTTTAATATCTATGCGCAAATCGGACTTACGGTGATCATAGGGCTTTCAATAAAGGACGCCATCCTGATCGTCTCATTCGCCAAAAAAGAATATGAAAAAGGAAAACCTCTGAAAGACGCCGCACTTATAGGGGCGCGCCTCAGGCTGCGTCCGATACTGATGACTACTTTCGCATTTATCCTCGGCTGCCTGCCTCTTGCACTGGCAAGCGGTTCCGGGGCTATCGCCAGGCAGGTGATGGGCACCGGCGTCATCGGAGGAATGCTTGCAGCCACCTGTATTGCCATTTTCCTTATTCCCATGATGTTTTATATAGTTTGGAAGATAAGCAAAGGTGAAAAGAAAGCTTGAATTAGAAACAAACCATCTTCAGCAGTTTGCCAATCACGACCAGGGCTGCGGCCATTACGATTACGGCGAAATATTTCCTGATGGATTTCCCTGAAACTTTCTTTTGCGTGTTGGCCCCGAGTTTTGTCCCGAAAAATGCTCCCGTCAAAAGGATTATAACCAACACGTAATCAATGTTCCTGTTGAAAGCATGCCCTATTGTCGAGAAAAGGCATGAGGCCATGATCAGCATTGTACCGGTGAGCGCCGCATACTTGGTCTCCTGTCCGACAAGATAGAAAAGTACCGGCAGGATTATTACTCCGCCGCCTATTCCGAGAAGCCCGCTTATGAAACCTACGATAAAACCGATAAGGACAAGAATGCTGGCGCTGAACTCCCCGTGTGGGATTGTCTTGAATTTCACAAGTGGGAATATCCGCAGGTCGGCCAATAAGCCCTTATGCGAGGATTCATCATCCACCTTGTTTTTGTTCAGATAAAAGTTGTCCAATACGAGAAAGACTGAAATCATTGCAAGAAAGAATGCGAAAAATGTGAGCAGTATGAAATCAACCGCCTTCAGTTCCCTGCCTAAAACAGTTATTTCCGGCAATCCCGTCAGCAGTCTGACGGCATAAACCCCCAGCAGGCTCCCGGCCGGAATCCCGAGCCCCATAAATGCGGCGACCCTTATCCCAAGCAGCCGCTTGTCAAAATGATGGTACAGGGAAAACGTGGACGCCCCGAGCACCTGGCATGAACTCGTGCCTACGGCGATATTCATGGGGAGTCCCAGGAATATGTTCAGGACTGGTGTCAGGATAAACCCGCCCCCCGCGCCGAAAAGCCCCGTCATAAAACCCAGAAGAAAACCGAGCAGGACTCCTCCTGTGAGGATAAGCCAATGAGCTGATAAATAAACAAGGATGTGTTCCATAAATCAAAATATAATTGTTTTCGCTTACAGTCCGCGATAAACTATTTTTGTCAAGATGCTCACCAATTAAAAATCCACGCTTCCTATTTTGAAAATCAAACATGTCAGACTATCTTTCGATACGGGGAAGCTAAAT
>JBAZRS010000310.1:0-5044 GCA_041662825.1 Victivallales bacterium
CGCCGCCGCTTGAATTCCGGATGTTTTCACAGGCCTGCCTGAGCGACAGTTCATGCTGCTGCCAGCGGTAGAAGTTGTTATTGATTATGGAAAGGAGCCTGTTTTCCGTTTCGGTACGCCACGGTTCTGCGCATCCCTTCTCCAGGGTTTTCCGCAGAGCGGGAGAAAAACCTTCGACATCGGTCCTTCCAATTACAAATCCCTTGTTCACCATAAATTGCGCCACCCGCTGTGAAATCAGGTGATTGAGAAGTTTGATAGACTGATCCGGCCGGTGGGAATGACGGGAGACGCAGATATAGTGAGGGACGATTGGGCAATGCCCGTCCTTATTGACTGGAGGCGCAATATACCGGCACCTGTTGCCCGCCGCAAACGCAGGCGTTATATTATAGGTATGGGTTTCCAACAGGAGTTGTTTTGCATCAATATTCGGTTCGTATATGGAGTTTGCGGAATTCGCGACCGGTTTACGGTAAAAACATGAGGGATCGCAATAGACCTTGCCGAACAGGTTTAAAAACCTCGTTATCTCGTTACTGGAAAAGTCCAGAGTCTTAAACGAGTCTTTTTCCTTCAGCTTTCCTGCAAGCATAAGATAATATCCGATTCCGAAACTGTTGTAGACGACCCTGTCTGCGCTTTTGCGCCTGCCAAGCCGGGCTGTTACATCCTGCAGATATTCCACATAGTCTTCAAAAGTGTCCCAGGCGTCGGGAATACTGAGCTTTTGCCTTTCAAATGCGGCTTCATTCGCCACTATGCAGTACGCAACTGCAGTAACCGGAACACCCCACAGCCTGTCTTTTCCCATGACCTCTCCCAACAAGCTGGGAAAATATTTGTCAACGCCCCTGACGCTTACTCTGAGATCGTATACTAGATCATTGTCGATAAACGGCCGCATGCGGAAGGACTGGACCTGGAACAGGTCAGTAGTCGGGGGAGTGTCAAGCTTGCTGAACACTGTTTCCACCTGGAAATCATGGTTGTCGGCATTGAATGCGGCAATGATCTCCTCCCATAATCCCCTGAAGCTCTCGCCCCTTTCAATCAGGGAGATGCTTATTTTGGGCATCTCCCGCAGAATATGCGGCATTCCGATTTCATACTCCTGGACTTCATTCATTCCCGACAGGGCCTCAGGGTTCTGGGAACGGAACAGATTCTTGGCCAAGCTGGCGTTTTTCACGAATACGCCCCGCCCCTTCTGCGATTCCAGTATGCCGTCTTTGACCAGTTGGGCGACGGCCATGCGGACCTGTTTTATTTTGCCGTTGAAAACCGTGTCCGCCAAATCTTTCAGGGAAGGCAGGAGATCGCCCGAAGCATAACCCTGCTTTACGATGTATTCATTTATGGCGTCAATCGCCAGATGATAACCGAACCTGGTCTTCTTATTGTTCTTGATCCTTGGCATATTCCTCGCATTCAATTGCACAAGGGACAGGGAAAAATATTTCCGCATCCCCCGCGTCCGTTCTTCCTGCACAATCTCTCGGGAACCTCTAAAGGGAACCCCTAAAAATCTACATTATATCTTTTCCAAATGAATTCAATGCTCGGTTTTTTGAAAGGTCTTCCGTTTTCACAGATGAACCCAGAATGAACTTTTGATATCCATTCGCCTGCATTGCCTTACATTGCCTCAATATACAAAGGAACTGCTTGCCGGTCAAGATGCGCTTGCAAAATAAAGAAAAATAGGACTGGCAGCTCCTTGACATCGGAATCCGGATGTCATATAATTGAAAGTCATAAGGCAATGTTGGGCATATTAATTATCAAACAGAACATATCAAAGCGAAGGGGTTTATGAAATTCATCGCAAAATGTCTTGCAACGGTGCTTATTTCAATTGGGTTCTCAGGAGCCGCAGCAGAAACTCCCGCCACAATCACAAATAACTCACCCTCCGTATTCTGGGTATCTGATCCGGTGCTGCCGGGCGAAGTGGTTCTTGTGGAGGGTGCCAACTGGGGAGCTCAACCTCGGGTGGAGCTCTCCTGGCTCCAGGACGGCAAGGCTGCCGCAGCCGAGCCGGACAAGGCCGTAATGCGGAAGAGCGTTGTCGTCACTCCGCTGCAGACCACCGCAAGCTCCCTGAAATTCCTCGTCCCCGGGGACTGGAAAGAGGGCCTCTACTCTTTCACCGTGGAAAGCGCCGGCGTGAAAACAGCACCGTTTGTACTGAATGCACCTGATCCCTGGTGGCAGCAGGGCGACTGGGGCAAGGAAGCCTCCCCCGGCGGCTGGCTGCGCGTCTTCGGCAAATGCCTGAGCATCCAGAAACAGGCCTCCGTTTCCCTTCGCAGTGCGGAGAAAATTATCTTGCTTAACCCCAGCCAGCAGGACATGTGGTCGCTGACCGTGGCCCTGCCGGAAAACCTCAGCCCCGGCGAATACCAGACCTGGGTTCACAACGGCTGCGGAGGATCCGCCGGCTGGCGCAAGGTCGGCTCTATTGAAATCAAACCGCATCCGCCCGTATGGAAGGCGGATGTATTCGACGTCCGCGACTATGGAGCGGCGGGCAACGACGCCTTTGAAGATACCGCGGCCATCCAGGCCGCCCTTGACGCCGCAGGGAAGAACGGCGGAGGGATTGTCAACATCCCGCGCGGACGCTTCCAGATCAACGCAACACTGGTTGTCCCCCGTTTCATCCTGCTCCGCGGCGCAGGCGCCGAGCTGACACAGCTTTACTGGCGTGACAGGGTTGAACCTCTGGACACACTCATCAAAGGCACAAACTCTTTCGGTACCGAGGACCTGTCGATCATGGCGACAAACCATATAGGCGGGCTGGTGGCCGATGCGGGTGAAAAGCCTGATGCCGGCAATGTCTTTTTCCGCCGGCTTCATCTCCGCCTCAACCGCTTCGAACAGGTGCAGGCCGACGAAGCCGGACGCCGCCTTCTTCCGATGGGCGGACAGGGAACCCACGGTTCATATGCGATCTTCGCAGGTGGCGAAAACGTTCAGGTCACCGACTGTGAAATATACTCCTCCAGAAGCCCCTTCGGCTTTAACGGATTGCGCCACGGCCTGATCAGGAACAATCGCTGCTTCCAGGGCGACACGGCACACGGTTTGGGAGGAGAGGATGTCATCTTCGAGGACAACATAGTCGAAGGCGGACCGGTGGCTCGGGGCGGATATGAATATGTGGAGCGCAACCTCTATTTCGCCCGCAACCGGATTGGAGCCATGTCCCTTGCTGACTCCGAACTGTTCACCACCGACGGCGGAAACACTGAAGTTGTGAAGCTGACAGCAGGAGACGGGACAAAACTGACATTGGCAAATGATGTAAACTGGAAAACATGGACCCGCGGCGATACGCGAAAACTGGCACTCTTCATAATCGGCGGAACTGGAGCGGGCCAATACAGGGGGATAGTGTCCTACAAAGGGCGGGAAGTGGAGATGGACCGTCTCTGGGCGGTTCCGCCGGATGAAACATCCACGGTAGTACTGTGTCCGTACTTCACACACGGACTGCTGCTGGGCAATGAGTTCCACGACGGCGGCATCGTGCAGAACTTCTGCTGGGGGATGGAATGGATCTTCGCAGGCAACCGTGTCACGAGAGGCGGCGGAATCCACAATGCGGGACGGGGAAAAATCCCCAACTGGTATTCGCAGTATTTTGAGAACGAGATAATGGAAGGCAGCGGTTTCCGGGGGCCGTGGAACGAGCAGCCTCCCGCCGACTCCCATTTGCAGGTGATCGGAGACGGGGCCCGGGGTGCCGTATTCCGCCGCAATATACTCCACAATAACGCGCTGATTGATGTCACCCAGGTTGTTCACGATGTGGTTATAGACAATAATACCGTGCGCAATGCCGACGTGGGCATAAGCGTGGATCCACGGAGCGACGGAATAATGCTGTGGAACAACCGTTTCGAGAAAGTAACCCAACCGTTGCGCATAGGGGACAAAGTGTTCATGCATCCGGCGGAGAGGCTGCTGAACCGTCTCTCCGGAGACGGTTTGGTGCCCGTCAAACTGCAAGCCGATCCGGCATGGAAAGGCGCCCTTCAACGTCTGGAGAAACTGCAAACACAGGATCCGGGCAGTGCCGCATTGGCGGCGGAACTCCAAGGCTGCCTGTCTGAACTTGCCAAAGCCGCAGGCACAGCGCTGCCAAACGGACAATCACTGGAATTTCTGCAGGCTTTGACCGGTCTGACATTGGAAGAGGCATCCTCGCCGGAGTTGCAGGCGATTCTCTCCAACAGTGCAGGAGGCGCCGCAGAGACAAGTTTCCTGCTCTCCCTGCCTGCGTGGTCAATCCCGCTTACCTTGACGTTGAGTCTCCCTTCTCTGAAAGGATGGCAACTTGACGGTGTCCAAGCGCTGGCGCTTAAACCGGGCGGCAACGGTACCGTCAAGGCGAATTTAACTCTTCCTGCGGGCGTGTGGGGCAGACCCACCATCCCCCTGCTCTGCAAGGCGGCTGGTGCCGGATGGGATATGGGCGTTTCCGGCAGGCTCCAATTGGGAAATCGTTCCAAAGTCGCCCCGGACATGGTGAGCCAGTGGATGGCGGTTGGCCCGTTTGAATCCGACCGTCCCGGAGTCATGGGAGATACCGTGTACCCGCCGGAACGCCGACTGGATCTCGCAGCAGAGTATCCCGGAACAGAGGGCAAAGTTCGCTGGCAGCCGATCAAGATTACGACCCCCTACCTCGACTTCACACAGCTCTACGGTTCAAAAGAGAAAGGCGTTGCCTACGCTGTCGCCGTGCTGCGCGTCGCAAAACCCACTACTGTAATTATCACCACAAACGGCGGCAGCACTTACACCAGCGGCGTAACTTACCTCAACGGCCAGCTGCTGGGCGTTCCGTTCAGATATGGCAGCAACAAAGTGTCGCGGACACTTCCGGTCGGCGACAATGTTCTGCTCTGCGGGATGGCTCAGAAAGGCAAGACCTGGCAGTTGAGCGTACAGGTTGAAGCGAACACCTCGGCATCGCCCGGAGATCTGCAGCTGCTTCCTGTGGATCAGCTCGGCAAGGTTGCTGCAGTGA
>JBAZRS010000310.1:5054-6593 GCA_041662825.1 Victivallales bacterium
GAGTCCGCCTGCGGGCAATCCCGTTCCGGAAGGCAAAGCTCTGCCCTTTGCGGACGGACATGACTGGAAACTGGTCTATGAGGATGATTTCAACCGCAACCGCATGGGACAGGACTGGATCGCCTACGAGCCACAGGCATGGTACGAGGGAAACAGCTGGCATCTGGAGGGCGACCATCTGGCAAGCCGTGCCAGCAGCTATTTCGAGTATCTATCATACGCAAAGAAACTGACTCCGCCTCTGCGCATTGAATGCGACCTTACCGGCGCTTCGGACCGGACATCGCTCGACGGGTTCACGCTAACGCCGCGCAACCAGGTAGGCGGCCGCGCCATATGGGGCAATGTTGCAGGTGCCGGCTACATGCTGGCTCTTGGCTGGAATCCACCCCGCTCCAACCATCTGTGGCGCAAGGAAAAAGAATTGCAGGCGAACAAACAGGGCCCTTTCCTGGAAGCCGGGCAGACGCGCCATGTCATCGCCCAGTTCACTCCGGAGCGCATCCTGCTGGTGGTGGACGGAGAGGTGAGCCTGGATTTCAAGGATCCAGACTGGATTCCGGGCCTGGACACTTTCTCCCTGATGAACGGCTTCGGCCGCGACTGGTACGACAACATTCGGATTTATCAGGCCGAGCGCTGAACGTTCCATCTGATAATATGCCAGAGTGTCCGGGAATGCTGCTGGTCAATATTAATCTCATCATCTAACGACTGGGATAATTAAAAATCTGCGCTTCAGGTCATTTGTCGAACCGATGTAAGTTCTGCCGTCCTGATGGCTGCGAAGTATGTATACGTACCACACTTGCTTACTTAGGTTAAAATAAAGAGGGATATCAACTTCAAAAATGCTTTTTTGAGAAAGCTCTTCCAGAATGAGACTTTAAGTATCTCTCGAAAGCTCTGGCCTTCTCTTCGGAATCAAAGGCAAAGTAATTTTTTAATCTCCACGGACAGTATGGTTTTGTCGCAGGAACTGCTCCAGTATTATGATGTGCTAGACGCTGTTTAACATCTTCTGTAAATCCGACGTAAAAACTTTCAGAATCTTTTTCGCTTTGGAGAATATATGTGTAGTAATATTTCATTAATGGCCTGCCGAGGCGTAGTTTGAAGTCATGGTGAACAAGTCCGGCTTCGCATGGAGCTTCGCCGTGACAGTCTTTGTTTGAATTCACCTGGGAAGCTGACTTCAAACGAAGACTGGCGGGAGCGACACTACTACGTCCTTCGGACTTCGAAGTGCAGGCGGGGCTTAAAGTAGACGTTTTTTCAGGAATGCGTTCCCTGAACCTACTTTGAAATATTTCTCCAATGCACGAGCTTTTTCTTCTGTTTTCACTGCAACGTAAGCTTCGAGTATGAAGGGAATTCTGTGTTTTGTAGCGGTGACAAGGCCGTCATTGTGCTCCTTGAATCTGCGCTTCAGGTCATTTGTCGAACCGATGTAAGTTCTGCCGTCCTGATGGCTGCGAAGTATGTATACGTACCACACTCTGTCGCTCCTATGGAAAGAACCAACTTCAATCGAAATGG
>JBAZRS010000311.1:0-1643 GCA_041662825.1 Victivallales bacterium
TTCACGAAATAGTTTTCCATGCCGAAGAAATCCGCCACCCTGTGGAAGAAAGGACTCCATAAGCCGGATAGGACAAATTTATCGCCATGTTGCCGTATGTCTCTCAGCACCTCGGTAAAATCCAGGTAGTCCAGATTCGGCCAGGGATACTTTTCAACCTCGGAGATATCAACGCACTCGGCGAAACAGCCGGGCTGCGAGTGGGAGACTTTCTCTTTTCCCCCGTAAAAATCAAACATGGGTTTTCCTTGCGGATGAATGTAACCCCTGTCGGCCGATAAGTGGCGGCAGTCGTCATTAAGGTATTTGAAAATGCCCTCCCTGTCGGGCACATTGAGTTTCTTCATGTAAATCTCTGCGGCATCCTTGTGGGGGCTTCCGGTCCAGAAACCCGTAACACCTTCAGATTTGCGCTCAAATATCTTGCGGATCTTTTCCCTTGAATTCATGATTTCTCTCTTATTATTATTTATTTTTCACATAGTAATTTGCGGCTGTATCATGCAACCAGGACTTTGCAGCATACATTGCGGTTTCATGATCTGCATATCCCTCCTCAATCTGCCGACAGAGGAACTGGGCAAGCTGGCGTTTGACAAAGCGGGTCTTGATGTAGGCCCACTCCATACAGCGGGCGTCAGTCGCAATTATGGTTGACCTGCATGCCGGCAACGCCTCGAAACGATATTGGAAATTGGACTGGTAGACACTGCCCCGGAAAGAAAACCACCAGAGCCCGCCCGGTACGACATTGCAGAAGATCCGCGCCATCTGGACAATATCCAGCGAACTGAGTTCCGCGGCGTTCAGAATCTCGAAAGTGCAGGCGGAATATCTGTCGAATATTCCGGACATGTCAAAAAGCCTCCTAGGATCATTCAAGGCGCAGTGCCCATGGGCACCGCTGATCATTTCATCCGGAAAGGCGGACATTCCAATGAAAATCTGGAGATGAAAATTCATCTCGTCCAGAGTCCTAAATATTGCGTGCCCGACAGACTGGCGAATTGCACGCCTGCTGTTTCCTGTAGCCTGCAGTTCCGGGTAATCCGTCGCCAAACCTTGGGCCGCATCAAACGGCCATTCGGTGCGAAGGACGGAAATGCCGGCATCCGAAATGGACTTCAGCTCCCTGCGCTTTTCAGCTATAAGTTTTTCTGCCGCAGCCTTTTGATCGGCGGAGTTTGAAACAATATCCACATCCGCATTGCTGACAGGAGAGAAGAAATTGTAATAGGCATGTCTATGGCGGATCAGCTCAAGACCGTTTCGCTTATAAGCAGGAGTGATGGTTAACTTGGCAATACCGGCCTTCAGACATACTTTTTCAGCCCACTGGGGATCGTCCCGGGTCAGGGATATCTTGCGATTAATTTCGAAGATGCTTTTTGCATCGGTCAAAGTTATACCGAACAATTCTTCCACTGCCGTCCTGACCATCCGGTTCCAGTAGGTGTTACGTCCGCGGTTCAGGGCATCAATGAATCTCAGGGCCCGGGCCTCCTCGTCCAGCAATTCAGGTTTAAGGGGATACCCCACCCCCTGGAGTTCCCGGCAGAACCAGAAATAATGCCCTATGTCCCAGAAATTCTGGGCGCAGAGATGCTCGCTGCCGTCAAGATGGTTGTGCGTATCCCAAACAG
>JBAZRS010000311.1:1653-6574 GCA_041662825.1 Victivallales bacterium
GACCTGACTAATGTTTTTTTTATACAGTTCTTTGTTTTACTAATCGTCTCGAAATAGAATAGAGACCCCAACGGGTTTACCCCGTTGGTGAATAAGATTGGGAGGCTAGGTGGCGCTCGCCCTAGCCACCCAATCTTATTCACCACCGACGCAAGGTCGGTGGGGTCTAAACAATTATGAGACGATTAGTAAGTTTATTTAAAAGCGCCAGCTAATGAACTGGAATGGGGGAAGCTACAGGCTTCACCAACCAGACATCCGTGCGAAAAGGCAGAGCCGGCAGTCCTGCGCCATTATAAACCGTGCATTCCGGAAAATTCTTAAAGGCGTAGCGTAACGCAGCAGGGTTAGCGACCTCGGGTGCGGTGACTTCGAGAGACTCCCCTTTGATTTCGGCCTTAGCCGGGAAGAATTTCTGATCAGCACCAGCCAATTCAAAGCCGCCCGGACCCTTCAATGTCAGCCCTTCGGCATTCTCGCTGAAACTGACAACAGCTTTTCCCTGTGCAAAAGCAACTCTGCCAACCTTGGGTCCGTCTGAAATCAGCTTCTTCCCATAAACATGTCCCAGAGCCCAAAACGCCGTTCTCTGTCCCACCGTCTGCTTGTTTTTCGGGTGAATGTTGCCCGCATCACCTACATCCACCGCTGAAATCACACCGGAGGCAGGAACGTTCTCCGCCACTTTGATCTGGGCTTCACGTACCAAGGGGAAACTTCCGGGATTTGGCGCTGTCCACGGCTCCGGTTTGGAAAAACCCGCCAGCGACACAAGGATGAAGGGAAACGGCTTGCCCCAGTCCTCACGCCATCCCTGGATTAGGTGAGTCATCAAGGCTTTATACTTTTCACCTCGGTCGGCGTTGGATTCACCCTGATACCAAATTGCCCCTTTGATGTTAAACGGGACCAGCGGCCGGATATCCCTTTGATACAGAAATCCTGCGTTGACATACGGCATCAGTCTTGTAAATTCCCTGGTCTGTTCCTCGGTCAATCTTGTTGCCGGCCTGACTGGCCGCTTTTCTCCCTTAGCTGTTGCTTCAGCCACCTGTTTTTTCCATTGAACGTAATCATTGTGGTCCTCGCGCTGTTTGGCGCCAAATTCATCCTGAAGCGCTTTGCCCTTTGCATGGAGAGTTTCAAATTCCGGATCCCCTTCTAGTGTGCGCTTCGGAGTCCACAATTCCGCCGCCGTCCCTCCCGCCGCCGCCACAATCAATCCGACCGGCATCTGCAGTTCCGACCGTAAATGGCGACCGAAGAAATAGGCGACTGCGGAGAACTTGGGTGCGGTTTCCGGACTACATATCTGCCAGCTTCCCTGAAAAATCCTGATCTGATTGTCCGTGGCTGCGGCAATTTCCTTATCCGCATCCAGCACTCCGCCATAGCCGCACCATGGCCCGTCCTTCAGGGTGAACACCATGTTTGACTGGCCCGAGCAGAGCCAGACTTCTCCTGCAAGCACATTTGTCAAAGTGATCTTATTAGAAGCGGAAACTTCAATATCCGCAATCGGTCCCGGCTTCTGATCTGGCAATTGCACCCTCCAGGGTTTTTCCTTTCCAAACCCTTCCGCGCTTGCCAAGGTAAGTCCTCCCTGTTTGATCGTAACTTTTTCGCCAGCATCGGCCCAACCCCAGAAGTTCAGGGGTTCACCGCTTTGCACCACCATGTTGCTGCCTATTACCGGCGGCAATTGCACCGCCGCCTGAAGCGGCAAAAGCAGAGACAACGCGAATCCGGTCGCAATGATTTTAAATGGACGTGATTTTATTTTCATAAGTCACTTTCTTCTATTTATGTTCTACGCATGAGAGTTATTGCTTGAGCGCCGGGATGAAATCCTGTCGCGGCAGACCGGGGCCTTCCCAGTCTGTGGTCAGCCACACGGGTATGCGGGATTTGGCGCTGCGGAAGCATTCCAAGGTCACCGGATACCAGCCCTTTGCCAGTTGAAGCTCCCGGATTTCCGGCATCAGGCTTCGCCCGCGGAAGGTTTCAATGGCTGTCACATTTCCAATCGTCATGCGGAATTCATCAGTGCAACCGAAATGGAAGGAATACAGTCCGTCCGCAGGCACCTGCAAGTAACCCTCTATCTTGATGGCTCCGGGCAGTTTCATTGATTCCAGCATTGCTTCCAAAACGTTTTCATCGGCTTTTTGCAGAATCTTATCCGAGATTTTATTCTGGGTTTTGACATCGTGCCCGGTTCCGGTGAAAGAGGTGACTTTTATCCCAGGCTTCATACCCGCCGGCACCGACGCAAGCGGTTCCACAAGCACCGGCTTGGGACGGGGAGGCAACGGCAATGGGTTGGTGGTGACAGCCGTTGGTATTATAAAACGGGGCTCTCCGGCGAAGATGCGCCTGGGCCAATAGAATTCCTCAACATTCCTGTCTTGGATGGAAAGTCCGTGATCCCCTTTGATGTATATCCAGGTTCCTTCGCCATCCACTGCAACATGATCTATCTCGAGCGCCTGGGTGGCTCCTGGAAAGTTCCTGGCTGCAATCTTTTCCTCAGATTCCTCACCGTTCTCTGCTTTTTCCTTCATTGTAGAAGTCCACGGGCCCAGTTTCACCAGCATCCATGAACCTTGCAGGGTGTCACCCTCCGGCAAAACTGAATTTGAATTGACCCGCATACGGTTGACACCTTTGCCTTCCCATGATCTTTGCATGGCAGTGATGGAGCCGGCATAATCAGCTGTGCTGTTCTTGAGGTCAACCCCTTCCGCCTTCAGACGGGTACCTTCAATCAGATAGGCGCGAGGCGGCTGTTTTTCCTGCCGTGACACAAGTCCGATGCGCCCGGACATGCTAACTCCGCCTGCAGCTACTTCGCGACTGCGGTCAAGGGCATACAGCACGGTGTCAACCCTGCCCGGCGACTCAATACGCAGAGCCACCAGGTTGTCATCGCCCGAATCGAGACGAGTAACAGAGCTGATCTTGGGCGCGCCATGGTACGGCTCGTGCACTACCACGAAAGCACTGGATCCGCCCGCTTTGACCTTGTGCCTCAGGATGCGATGCGGGATTTTCGGCCACTGGTCGGCGGGCTTGTCTTTAATCCCGCTGAAACCGGCTTCCACCAGAGATGGCGAATTTGCTGAAATAAACTCGTAGCCGGCGGCGACCGCCACGTGATGTCGGATGCCGATGGCGGGACGGTCAGGCCAGGAATCAGGTCCGGCCAGATACGCCCCTACGGAACCATCGTTGTCTATCTTGGACTTCGCCTCTTTGACAATCGCCCATGGATCATCGCACACAGATGTGAAATTGAAAGGGCTGGTGATAGCAGCCTGGCTCACATCGAAAAGCAGGCCATAGCCGGATCCGACAGGTTCGCGCTGTTTACGGGGCTCAACCCATTTTTCTCCAGGCGGAAGCAGTGGCCTAAGGCCTGGAAGCGGCTGCATGGCCAGGGATGATGTTGCGCTGGAGTGGTGCTGGGAAGAGCTGCGCAGGTGATAATCATGCAGTGTACCCCCAATCACTTCGAATACGTCTATTACATAGGGCGCATCGGCATCAATTGCATTGAGGATCAGTGTGCGGGCATAGCGCTGCGCAACACCGGCATATGCGCGGGTGTTGTCCACGCGAATCGCCGAAACCCCGTCCATGAGCGGAGCATAGAGTTCGACATCCCCTGAAGTATTCGCCGTATTCTGGTTTTTGTGGTCAATCACCACGGTGGGGTGCCCGATTGTCTTCGAGCTGTAAAGTCTCAGTGTGCTTTTGTGGTACGGGAAATCATCCACCAGGGAGTGTCCGAACGCATATATCTGCATGCTGAGCCCGGACTGGTGTCCATGGTTGACCCCGTGCTCTGCGAAATCCAGGGCGACCTGTATCTGTTTGTCTCCGCTTCCCGCCCCCAGCGTTGCGCGCTTCAAGCCGGGCAACAACACATTGCTGCTACGCTCCAATGGCCGACATGACTCGCCGTATCCCGACCACCAGGTGGGGCCGAACCCAGGCCCCGCGTCATCATAGGAAACCCAGCCACCGCTAGGCAGGCGCAGCTGATCCGACACTGTGCAGAGGCGGTGGAAGTAATCCTCCATCTCCTTCACGGGCTGGATGTTTTCCAGATGCAGGCCGTCGCTCCCGACAAATCCCGGCGGGTCGCTGTAACCGTTGAGGATGCGCGCCCCCTCAAAAAATGTCAGCCGGAACAGCGAGGAATAACCGGGCGACTGATTGTACATGCCGTCGCAGCCGCTGGCATAGCGCGGGGTGTTCTTGATACGATTATAACAGACATGCACGCGTTCAGGATCTTCCAGCACGAGCGCAAGTTCAGCCATGGGTTTGAGAGGGCATATGTTGCCGTAGAAGCCCAAATCATCGCTGTCCGTCCCCCAAAGGTCGAGGCGTTTCAGAGGTTCCAGGAAAAGCTGGGAAATGATGCGCCTTTTTGTGGCGGCGTCCATGGACGGGCTTGAGGCCGCCAGATCAAAGAGAGACAACAGTTCATTGGGCACATCATCACCGCTGCGGCGGCCCCAGCGGGTATCAACATAACCGTAGGGAAGCTTCTTACCTTTGGTTGATGCGTAGCGGTTCGCATAATCGGTGGTCAGGAGGTAGTGCGGATAACGCTTCGCAAATTCGTCCAGTATCAGTATTAAGCGTTTGGCGTACTTTTCATCGTGTGTCAAATGGTAGAGTTGCGCCAGGGCCTCCATGCGGGGCAAGAGCCAGAGCTTACGGGCAGTGTCCACAATCCCGCGAAAATACAGGCGGTGCGCCTTGTTAGCCAGCTTTTCCGCAAGGGTGCGGCTTCCCTGCGTGTCCTCCCAGTAGGGAACCGCTATGTCTTCACCCAGCATATTCTGGTAAACTTCGCTTTGCTTTGTCGGGAATTCATTATTTGGAAAGACGGTTTTGCAATCTTTGC
>JBAZRS010000312.1:0-1803 GCA_041662825.1 Victivallales bacterium
TATGAGAGCGCCAAGTGTTACGAAGAATATGTATTTCAATGCCGGAATCCCCCTCTGTTTCAGAACAATGTCAATTGTAGTTCAGAAAAATAATTTTACCAGTCGGACTGCGCATAATTAAGATGCATTTTGAGGTAGCACAGGTCTATCTGACCCGCGTCTCTCGGGTCAGATAGACCCGAGTTACTCAAATTGAATTTTTCCAAGTCACCGTTCAGATTCGGTGTTGAATTTCAAGCCGGTCAATCAGCTCCTGAACCGCCAGGGCGTCATCCAGTTCGCGGCTCAGCCCGATCGGGGCGGGCGCATCGAAATATCTGGCCATGTCCAGCGCCATAAGCAGATTTCCGGAGGAGTTGACATGCGCGGGATCCTGCATCATCAGATGATACATTTGCGGGCATGCTTCGCGGAGTTTCTCCCAGCGGCTCATGTGATCGATCAGCCCCGACCCGGTTTCCGCCGCGGCGGCTCTGACAAGATCCATGCATTCGCGTATATGGCTCATTCGGCCGGGCTCCACCTTGTCCGGATCCGGCAGATAGTAGGTCATGAACACCGTGGCGCAACCGGCATCCCCGAGGCGGCGGTGAATCGTCCGGAGATTTGCGGCGGTAGTTTCAAGCGGCATGATCCGGTTGTCGGCGCCGTCAAGTTCGGTGCCGCCTATCAGGACAATGGCCATGTCCGGACGGAAGAATGCGCCGTCACTGTCGAGTTTGTCGAGCAGGATTGCCGTGTTCTTGTAATAATCTGTGTTGAGGAACTGGTGTTTAGCTCCGTACTTACGCCGGATTGCCTTGGCGAAAATGTCAAACCAGTAGTATAGCGTGGGGAGCGACGCGGATCCGTTGTTGGACAGGGAGATGAAACGCTGCTGCTTGCCTGCCTGCAGCCGGGCTGTCATGTCGGCGAAAACGGAAAGGCTCATGGTGATTATACCTTATGTGTTGCGGGATTGGCTGTTTCCGACAAATGCTACTCTGCTGAGTTCGGGCATCCTTGAATAGGCGTCCAGGTCTGGGCCGTCGAAGCGCCCGGCCTTGAAGTCGTGCCAGGCTAGTCCTGCGATCATCGCAGCATTGTCCGTGCAATATTTCGGGTGCGCTATTACGAGACACCTCTTTCCAGGCAGGACTTTTTTCATCCTTTCCCTGAGCGCGCCGTTGCACGCCACGCCTCCGCAGAGGACGACTGTGGAGGCGTAGAAATGCTCGGCCGCCTCAACTGTCTTCCTGGCGAGGACATCAACAATGGCCTCCTGGTACGATGCGACGGAATCGTAAAGGATTTCGCCTGTCATGTTTTCACCGCCGCCATTTTTTATGCAGTGATAGTAGAGGGAGGTTTTCACGCCGCTGAAGCTGAAGTTGAAACGGTCCCTTTCATTCAGCGCCTTTCCCGATGTTCCCGTCAACGAACGCGGAAATGCGAATTTCGCAGGGTTCCCGTTTTTCGCGGTCTTCTCGATTATCGGTCCGCCCGGATATCCGAGATGCAGGAGCTTTGCGGCCTTGTCAAAAGCCTCGCCGGCGGCGTCGTCGAGGGTAGTCCCGACGATTCTGGCATGGCCGTCGGAACTTATCAGCACCAGTGCGGTGTGCCCGCCCGAGACCACCAGGGCAAGTATCGGAAATGTTTCAGCCTGCGCTAGTTTTTCGATTCCGTTTTCCAGGAAGCACCCGTAGATGTGGGCGATGAAATGATTTATCCCCACAAGCGGGATATTTTGTCCTGCCGAAAGCCCTTTTGCGAAGTTGACCCCTATGAGGAGGGAAGGAATACGGCCGGGACCGTTAGTGA
>JBAZRS010000312.1:1813-6573 GCA_041662825.1 Victivallales bacterium
CAATTGCGACATCCGCAGTCTTCAGGGCGCTTTCAACCACATATTCGATTGCGGTCAGATGTTCGCGCGCGGCTATTTCCGGTACGACGCCGCCGTAGAGCGCGTGTTTGGCTATCTGCGATGACACGACGCTGCTGCGAACTTCGCAACCGTCGATCACGACAGATGCAGCAGTCTCATCACAGCTTGTTTCTATTCCTAAAATTATGTCCATTGGTAATCCAAATTCCAATTTTCAAATTCCAAAACACAAACAATTTCCAATTTTTAATTTTCAAACTAAAAAAATACAAAAACAGCCCTTGCGGGCTTAACTACGAACGAATTCCAAATTGTCCTTTAATTTAGTTGGTAGTCAATGCCGCAAGGCATGTTCTTTTATTCTTTTTGTTTGGAGTTTGGATTTTTCTATTTTGAATATTGTTTGGAAATTGGACTCTGGATATTGGAATTTATTTGTTTTTTGCGGGTTCAGCTTTCTTGTCGGCCGCCTTTGGCGTTCCGACCCAGTAGGCGAGCCATTCCTCTTTTGTGACGATGCCGTCTTTGTCCATGTCGGCGGAGCGGAAAGCGTCGAGAAGCATGTCTTTGGCTTCGCTGCCGTCTATTTTGCCGTCCCTGTTCTTATCGGTCCTGTCAAACCTGTCGCTCAATATGAAGTAATATTCCTGGAGGGTTATGGAGCCGTCGGCATTGATATCCGCCTGGGCGTAACGTGATGCTCCCGTGCCGGTTTTTTCGGGAAGCTTGCCTTCAGGTTTAGGAAGAGTGAGGAATTCATCCCTTGTAAGGCCGCCATCCTTGTTCCTGTCGATTTCTGCGACTCGTTTGTCAGCCCGGGCCTTTATTTCGCCCTCGCTGATTTTTCCGTCCTTGCTTAAGTCGATCACCCCGAAAACATCCAGCCAGTACGACTGATATTCGTCATTGCTTATTTTCCCGTCGCCGTTCCTGTCTATCTTCTTGAAAGTGTCGGGGCTTTTCGCAGGTGCGGCGGCTGTTTTGGAACTGTCCTGAGCCATGATGCAGAATCCTCCTGCGAACAAGGCTGACAAGGTGAGTCCGGCAAGAAACTTCTTCATGTTTCAAATCCCGATCTTTTGTTGAACTGATGAAAACGCAATCTTCCAATTTACATTTTCCACAGCTAAGTTTCAAGTTATAGTAAGTTTTGAAGGAAGTAGGCTTGAGGATTTGTGCTATATTAAAATTTCTAAAACTACTAATGCAGGTCGACAATAATATGAATTCAGATATCTCCGCTTTCATCACCATAGGGATTGCCGCCTATCTTTTCGGTTCGGTCCCGTGGGCGTTCATCATCGGCAAAATCAACGGCATAGACATACGGAAGCAGGGCAGCGGTAATGTCGGCGCTACAAATGTCATGAGGGTGCTTGGCAGGAAATGGGGGATTCTGTGCTTTGTCCTGGATTTCCTGAAAGGGCTTCTGCCGGTGCTTGCCGTGAAAATCCTGATCTCTCAGAAAATCCTGACGGCGTCTCCGGACGCCCTCGTCATAAGCGCCGGACTTGCGGCTGTTGCGGGGCACATATGGTCCGTGTTCCTTAAATTCAAGGGCGGGAAGGGCATGGCTACCGGCGGAGGCGTCCTCGTGGGGATAGCCCCTTATTCCTTCATCTGCACGGGGCTGATCTGGGTCATCCTCTTTTATTCAACCCGCTATGTCTCTGCTGCAAGTGTCATTGCCGCCGCGGCGCTCCCCCTGAGTTCCTTTATTTTTTCAAAAACGGGACTGTGGCCGCTTTCTGTGCCGTTCCAGATATTCCTTCTGGTACTGGCAATTGTCACAATAGCAAAACATCACAGCAATATTGGAAGATTGATAAACGGAACGGAACACAAGTTCGAGAAGAAAAAGGTTTAAAGATGAACATTACAGTTTTAAGTGACGGCGGATGGGGGACGGCGCTTGCCCTGCTTCTTGTCCGGAACGGACACAATGTCCGGCAGTGGGGGCCATTTCCGGAGTATATCCGCGAAATCCGCAAATCACGGGTGAACTCCCGTTTCCTTCCGGGTGCAAAACTTCCCGACGAACTTCTCCTCTGCGAGGATATGAAAGACGCCCTGGGCGGTTCTGAAATAGTTGTACTTGCATCTCCGTCGCAGTATCTGCGGGGCACTCTTGCGAAATTCGCGGAATTTCACGATCCGGACAAACATGTCCTCGTCAATGTCGCAAAGGGGATTGAGATAGGATCCCTGAAGCGGATGAGCGAGCTCTGCGAGGAGCTGCTTGGCAAAAACAGGTATTGTGTCCTTTCCGGCCCAAGCCACGCTGAAGAGGTGGCCCTTAAATGTCCGACCGCAGTGGTCGCAGCTTCAATGGATGTCGAATCGGCGGAGACCGTTCAAAAGGCCTTCATGAACGAGGTTTTCAGGGTTTACACCGCCACCGACGTGGTGGGAGTTGAACTCGGCGGATCCCTGAAGAATGTTTTCGCAATAGCGTCCGGGATACTTGACGGTATGGGGCTGGGCGACAATACGAAGGCCGCCCTCATGACCAGGGGAATAGCGGAAATGGCAAGACTCGGTGTTGCGCTCGGAGGCAGGAATGAAACCTTTTCAGGGCTCAGCGGAATAGGGGATCTGATTGTCACATGCATAAGCAGGCACAGCCGGAACAGGCATGTCGGCGAAGAACTTGGCAGGGGCAGGAAAATAGAGGACATCCTCAAGGAAATGGGCTTTGTCGTCGCCGAGGGTGTGAAAACTGCGGAAAGCGCCTATAATCTAGCGTTGAAATACAATGTGGAAACTCCGATAATAAATGAGGTTTACGCAGGTCTCTATCTCGGAAAAGACCCGAGGAAGGGCGTGCAGGATCTGATGACCAGAAAGGCGAGGAAGGAATTCTGAAGACGGATTTTTTCAGAGAAAAAATAAAATTATTTTTCTGAAAAAATCAACATGCGTGAGATTTATGAAAGATAAAATTTTCATTTTACTGCTTCTGTCCACCTTTTTCTTGATGCTTGCTTCATCTTGCAAAAGCGATGCTGTAATTTCGTCAACTTCCGCAGATGCTGCTAAACGCACGGATGCTGCAAACTCCCTGCCTCCGCTTTCAGTGGCTGAAAAAAGGATTCTTGAAAAGCTCGGAGGCGAAGTCCTGCCGGACCAGAATATTAGAATCGGGGTCATTACTATTCACAGGAGGGAAAAGGAGATTTCATTTCCGGGTTATGTCAATATGACCGTCGGCGACCTTGAAGTTCTCATCGCACTGCCTCATGGCCGGGTTCATGAAAGTCTTCTTGTGAGCGAGGCGGATCCGATGAAATTCCAGCTTGCGCTTCTCCTTATTGGCGCGGAGAACGGCAGCCGAGAAGGGGGCGAAAAAATCCCGCAGGGTACGATTTTGAATATTGATGTCAAGCCTAAAGACGGGAAAAGAGTTCCGGTTGAGGACTGGCTTTTCAATAAGAAAACCGCGAAGGGCATGGACAGGTTCGGCTGGGTTTTCATCGGATCAAGTTTCACTCATGACATGCGATGCCTGGCAAAAGAAGAGGGAAACCTGGTCAATGTCTGGAGTTTCGGGAATACTGTCCTGGACAATCCCGCCCTCACTGGAAATCAGGATGATTTCATAGTTGTGAATTCTGAGACTGTGCCTAAATACGGGACTCCTGTCACGGTTTACCTGTCATTTAAAAATCCCGTCAAGTGAATGGGGTGTGGGGGAAAGTAATCGTTGGCCAGAGGTCAGAGGCCAGAGGTCAGAGGTCAGAGGTCAGAGGTCAGAGGTCAGAGGCTTGCCACGGCGCAGTTTTCTACGAAGCCGGGTCAGTGGCTGAGAAAAGACGGTTCAATCCTGGCTTATTTTGCTGGTTAATTTAAAAGTAACGCTGGGTATCACCCGAATGCCACCCTAATTAAGAGTCACCACCCTGCGGCAGTTCAATCTCGGAATGCTATCACGCCTGAGGCGGATAAATCCCGAGTCACCTTATTTTGAAGAGAAGCATTGCCCTTTACGGCAAAAGAATTTCCAATAATTGAAGTCGGCACTTGAAAGAAATGCCTTTTCGTATATTTTACTCGGCGATTGGCGGCTTAGCTCAGTTGGTTAGAGCGTCGGAATCATAATCCGCAGGTCCTCGGTTCAAATCCGAGAGCCGCCACCAAACTTCCTTTATCATCACTATTCCGCAATGCGGATCTGCCTGAAATCCATAAAAAACAATCCTTTGTGTGCTGTTTTCTTTCAATAGGGTCTGACTTGAGGAGATGAATTCCCTAACGTCCCTTGGCCTGGCAACAGCGGAGCGAGGTTGCCAGCACCAGTATGTGTAAAATTCTAAATCCTTTATTTTCTCACAGAGGCACGGAGACACAAAGATCATTTTCACCGCGAAGAAACGAAGGTCGCAAAGAAAGACATCAAGTTTATTTTTTTCCCTTCGCGTCTTGCTAGGACAGAGACAAACCCTTTTGAAAAGGGGTTCTTTCTCCTTGTCGGGGCGTAGCCTCCCAGGCGAAGACTGATGACTCTTTTCCGAAAACTTTTGCCTATCTTCATTCCTTTGCGGCTTTGTGCCTTTGTGAGATAATATCTTTTTTGATTATTTCTTTTATATTGTTTCTTGCAAATCTCCGTCATGGGAGTATTTTTCAAGCCTCCCAATAATTGGGGGCGTAGCTCAATTGGTTTAGAGCGCTGCCCTGTCACGGCAGAGGTTGCGGGTTCGAGCCCCGTCGCTCCCGCCATACTTCGCTAAAGCTTCGTA
>JBAZRS010000313.1:0-6564 GCA_041662825.1 Victivallales bacterium
ATAGATTGCAGGTTTCATATGAAAAACAGAAAATTCACCGGGGGCAAGTTCATCACCGCATTCAGGAATTCGATCCCCCGCGGCAACAAATGCCCTTACCACAGCCACGACTTCGTGGAAATCGTCCATCAGCAGAAAGGATCCGGCAGCACCTCGGTTCCGAACGGCGAATATGAACCTTTCACCGAAAGATCCGTAGTCATATACGCCGCCAATGCGGTGCACAACCAGGTCATGCATGATGACGGGACCGACCTCTGCTATCTGGTCAGCATAAGGAAAGACGAGTGGCCTTTCACTAAAAACATATGCATGATAAATGAGGTGGGGGCACCATACCTGACCCGAGAACTGCAGGACTACGACAGCTGGGTTTCAGAAGAGCGCAACCTCTGGCAGGATGTCTTCAATCTCAGGATATCCGCGCTTTTCGCCGGGCTTGTGAAGGAGACGCTCCTGAAAAAGAAATCCGTCGAACAGAGTCAGTCCTCGCACTATGCGTCGACCGCGAGAAAGCTTGTGGAAACGAAAATAGAGGAGATGAGGAATGTAGCCGACATTTCGGAGAGACTCGGCTTGAGCCGGGATTACACGAGGCACGTATTCAAGACGGAATACGGGATGACCCTGACCAATTTCATCCTCATGACCAGGGTGAACCGCGCCATGGAACTGCTGAAATTCTCAAGCATCTGCATCAAGGAGATAGCCGCCCTCTGCGGTTTCGCCAATGAAAGGCAGATGAGCGTGACCTTTAAAAAGCTGACCGGCCTATCCCCCGGCTCATACCGCAACAAAGGAAACCTTTAAAGTGGGCAAGCCCTCGTGGTTTCCAGCCCTTGCCTGACATTCCATGAACCCTTTTTCATTCGTACTCGGGGCACCGGGTAATGCGTCAGTAACCGCGCCCTTCCGAGGAGGGGCCGCAAAATGAGGCATTACTGAGCAATGTGTGAATGTCGATAAGAAAGGGCCAGTTAAAAGTAGCGCGGGTCTATCTGCCCCTCGCCCCTCGGGTCAGATAGACCCGAGTTACTTTAAGAAATAAAAACTGACGCATTGCGTCACCGGGTCTATTTCGCCAGGAGCGAGTCGATAACCTTGCCCGTCTCCCTGTCAATGTATTCGGCGACGGAAAGATTCTCCCTGGCTGCCGCGCTGGCAAGCTTATTGTATTCCTTAATAGACAGCATCTTGTTGCTGTTTTGCAGTTTAACGGCAGCGGGAATTTCAAGCCATGCAGCTTTGGCCTTCGCCACCTTCGCATCGTCCAACCCCAGGGCGCGAAGAACTCCTTCCGCCATCATCTGGTCGCCCTGCGGAGCCATGTGGACTCCGTCGCCGGTGAGATAATTGGCCCTGTTGGGTTTTGGCGCATTCGTCTCCTTGGCCTTCTTGACGGCCTCCTGCATCTGGCTGTTCAAATCCGCCAGCGGAAGCTTGCGCTCCTTTGCAAAAGTCCGCAGGAATTCATTGTAGGGGATAAGTTTCTGATTATTGGAATTGGGCTGATCTTCGCCTATCATCGTGGAAGTCAGTATCACCGGTTTCACGTCTGCGGCCTGAACCTTGTCGACAAGGGCGGTGATATTCTCCTTATACTTGTCAAGGGGGACTCCCCTTTCGCCGTGCCAGACGTCGTTGACACCGCAGCTGAGGGTCATGACATTGGGTTTTTTGCTCAGCACATCCTTGTCGACACGCGCCAGCATGTCGTTGGACTTGTGTCCGCCGATGCCCGCAAAGACAGGTTCGACCTTGATACCGTTCGCATCAAGTCCGCTTATGACCAGTCTCGCGTAACCGCCCGGAGAACCTCCCCCCTGCTGTGTTATAGAGTCGCCCAGGAAGGCAAGCTTGTCGCCGCTTTTGAGGAGCAGTTCGCCGGACAGGCAGTTCGCAGCGCCCGCTGCCGCCAGGGCCAGGGCCAGACATGTTTTGAAAATCTTCATCGTCAATCTCCTTTTAGATGTTAATATGCGCAAACATTAGAACCGGTCGGGGGAAAAATGGAGCGGGTGAAGGGAATCGAACCCTCGTGGCCAGCTTGGGAAGCTGGAACATTACCACTATGCTACACCCGCAAAAGGATTTTCAATTAAAAGCTTTAATTTAAGCCATGGAGCGGAAAAATCAAAGTGTTATTTTTTTATATTGTAAAGGAAGAAAAATATACGGGGGATGGTATAGTTGAAAGGTTTTTTAATTTTAAATGGAATATGTCAGAACAAGCATGAAACTCTTTTACATAGAAGGCAACAAGAAGGGTGCGTCCTTCGAGCTCGTTCCTCCGGGCGCAAGCATCGGACGGGAAGACGACAACGACATCATCCTCGACTCCGAGGCGTCTTCCAGGTACAACTCAAAGGTGGAGTTCAAAGACGGGGAATGGTTCATAAAGGATCTCGGGAGCACAAACGGGACAAAACTCAATGATGAGAGAATAGACGCCGAAACCAGGCTCCGCGACGGTGACAGGATAAAGATCGGCAAGGAAGTCCTGCTTTTCGGCACCTCCACCAGTGCCAAAACGCCTGTGCCGGACTTAATTTCCCCTGCCCCTTCAGGCTCGGCCGTTCAGGTTAAACTCGGTGTCATCCCGTCTGAAAAAGGCGCCGCCGAATCCGAAAAGTCCGAATCCGCCCATGAAGAGAAAAAATCATTCATGAATTTCTTTTCGCCGAAAGATCCTGAAAAAACTCCGGCGGATGAGAAAACAAAAGCCCCCGGGGAAATACGGGACGGGGGCGTTGCCAGCAAAATGGACTTCTTCGCGAAGAAGAAGGAAGTCAGGGCGGAGCGCAAGAACAAACATGCCAGCATGCTCTTTTATATCATTGTAATAGGGGCCACCGTACTTCTGGTCCTCACTTTCCTGCTTTTCGACAAAATGCAGAACGAAGCCGAAAAGAACAAAAAACCTCGGGTGTCCGTAAAATCCAATGTCACCCCGCTCATGGTAAGTTATGAAAAACAGATATCCACCCCCGACAACATATTCAGATATGAACTAAGGATACGCGACAACACAATCACCGTTACAAGGGACGATCTGAAGCACCAGATCAGGTTCACCAGGGAAAAAAAGGTTGACCGCGAATCCCTGCAGAAGCTTGAACATGAACTTAAGGATACGGATTTCATGAACCTGGTTGAGCTGCAGTCCGGCATCGCCTCTGACGGAACAGACGAGTCGAAAACGCTGACTATCGCATTCGGGAACAACCTCAACAGCATAAGAATCAAAAACACATTCGAGCCCACCTCCTTCAAGGAGGCAGTGAACATCCTGGAGGATTTTTCAAGGAACACCCTCAGCATACCCACTGTATCCCTCACCGCCGACGAGATGAAGAACAGGGCTGCGGAGGAATTCAGGAATGCCGAAATGCTCTTCAAGAACTTCCAATCCAAGGATGAAAACCTGAGGCTTTCCATCCAGAAGTACGGGCTTGTCGTCGATTACCTCGAATGTTTCGAACCGAAACCGGACATGTATGACAAGGCGTATCAGCGCTCCCAGGAGGCGAAGAAAATACTTGATGACGAGATCAAGTCGCTTATGAGCGATGCGGAAAGGAACCTGCGACTGTCTAAATACGAGGACGCCAAGGAGAATTATCAGAAAGTGAAGTCCAAGATAGATCCGGAAAATCCCAAATATGAATTTTCAAGGAAGATGATAATCCGCATAGAAGAGCTGTTAAGACAAAGAAAGAAGAAGTGATCCGACATGAAAATGATATTCGACACGATTGTTGCGCTTGCGTTATCCCTCGTTCTTTTCTCCGCGGCCGGATGCGGTCCGAAGAAAACTGTCGACAACCGCGGTGAATTCTACATCACCAGCAAGCCGGATGAGGCGAAAATAACCATAAACAACAGGGAAATCGGGCTGACGCCCAAAAACATAAAGCTTCCCCCGGACACATATATAATGGAAGTCTCCAAGCCGCATTACAAGTCCGGCTGGCAGAAGCTCGTCTCGAATCCGGGAGACAAGAAAAACATTGAAATAAACCTTGTGCCAATAACCGCATCCGTCCTTGTCGAATCAAAGCCGGACGGCGCCATTGTCGAGATAGACGGCAAACAGGTCGGGCAGACCCCGAAAATCCTTCACGACCAGACAATAGGGAAACACTCCGCAAGGCTCAGCAAGCCCGGTTGCATAACTCAGGAGATCTCCTGGAACGTGGAAGACGCCCGGCCGCAGATTGTATCTGGAAACCTCTCTTCCAACACGGGCACTCTTGAAATCCAGAGCACCCCTAATAATGCCAACGTTTTCCTGGACGGCAAACCCTGCGGGAAAACTCCGTTTTCTGACAGTATAGAACAGGGTGAGCATAAGATACGCGTCGAACTGAAGGGGTATAATTCCCACGAACAGAATGTAATCGTCACAAAGGACGAAAAAAAGAATGTCGCCGTCACGCTTCAGCTTCTTCCCGGAAACCTCAATGTCAAGACAAATCCCCCGGGCGCATCAGTCACATTGAACGACCGGCAATATCAGAACAGCCCCGTTACAATTAAAGACCTTCTGCCGGGAGACTATAAGCTCAAAGTTGAAAAAGAGGGATCCGATCCGGTTGAAAAAGACGTAAAGATAACCGCAGGCGAAACGTCCGATGTCCTTATCAGCCTTGACAGCAACTGGGGCGGAATCGACCTCGTTGCAAATCCCCCCGGCGTGACAATTTATATTGACGGTAAAAAGCTAGGCATGTCCGCGGAGGGAGAAGACAAACTGACATCCAAGGTGTTTGAAATCCGGAACCTCTCCAGCCAGGAACACACGGTGAGGATCGCCCACAAACGCGCCGTTCCGGCGGAGAAGGAAATAAAGGTTAAAGTGGAAAAAGGGCAGATCGCAAGGCCGAAACCGGTAAACATGTGGATTGCGGACACTTATGTGAAATTGAGAAACGGCAGGGAAATGCGCGGCAAGATCCGTCAGCAGAACAATCTGGAGATTATTCTCGAACAGCCTGATGAAGCCGGTCGCGGGATTATCGCCCAGCGCTATGGACGGAATGAAATTGAAACAATAAGGGAGCTAAAGGAAAATGAATAGGATCTTGAGCAAGAAACAACTTTCGGAGACTGTCTTCAGGATGCAGATTGAGTCACCCCTGATAGCTTCGGAAAGACGCCCGGGCCAATTCATAATCCTCTCCCTCAGCGATGAATACGCTGAAAGGATTCCGTTGACCATTGCCGATGCGGATCCGGAAAAAGGCTCCATAACTATTATTTTCCAGGCGGTGGGAAAGACGACAAAGGATCTGGCAAAACTCAATGCCGGGGACAAAATAGCGAATCTCGTCGGCCCTCTCGGCAGCCCGACGCATATTGAAAAATTCGGAACTGTCGTCTGCGTAGGCGGAGGAATCGGGGTCGCACCAATGTATCCAATAGCCCAGGGCATGAAAAAGGCCGGCAACAGGCTGATTGTGATCATCGGCGCAAGGACAAGGGATCTCGTCATAATGGAAGACGAAATGCGCGCAATCGCCGATGAGCTTGTCATATGCACCGATGACGGTTCATACGGCAGGAAATCTCTTGTCACTGAACCCCTGAAGGAGCTGTGCGAACGAAATCCCAGACCGGACCTGGCTGTTGCCATCGGGCCGCCTGTAATGATGAAATTCTGCGCCGCCACCACAAAACCCTATAACGTTCCGACAGTGGTCTCCCTCAATACCATCATGGTTGACGGCACTGGAATGTGCGGCGGATGCAGGGTGACAGTGGGGAAGGAGACCAAGTTCGTCTGCGTGGACGGCCCGGAATTCGACGGGCATCTGGTTGACTTCGACAATATGATAAAGAGGCTCAATTCCTACAAGAAACAGGAAAAGCATCTTGATGAAAAAGGATGCAAACTTGATCAGCAAATCGAAACTGCGAGGAGCCGTTAATGACAGACACACACAAACATCATTCCGCCAAAGAGCTTGCGAATCTCGCAAAAAAGGAACTCGACGCTGTTAATTCCAGGACTGAACCTCTCAAACCGAAGGACAGAATCGCCATACCGGCACAGGAAATGCCCACGCAGGATCCCAATACCAGGAGGACCAACATGTCCGAAGTGGCACTGGGTTACAGCGTTGAACAGGCGAGGCTCGAGGCGATGCGCTGCCTGAAATGCAAAAACGCCCTGTGCATGGACGGATGCCCTGTCAGGATCGACATCCCGGGATTCGTTGACGCCATTGCCCAAAACGACTTTCAGAAGGCGATCGACATAATCAAGCGCAACAGCCTTCTTCCGGCAGTATGCGGGCGCGTATGCCCCCAGGAAACCCAGTGCCAGGAGAAATGCACCGTGGGAAAATCGCTGAAGGACGTTGAAAAATCAGTTTCAATCGGCCGTCTTGAAAGATTTGTCGCCGACTGGGAACGCGAGAACGGGAAAATGAAGACGCCTGAAGTCAAACCTGAAACCGGCAAGAAAGTGGCCGTCATCGGAAGCGGACCTGCAAGCCTTGTTGTCGCGGCAGATGTCAGGCGGGAAGGCCATGCCGTCACAATTTTCGAGGCGTTTCACAA
>JBAZRS010000314.1:0-6552 GCA_041662825.1 Victivallales bacterium
GTCTTCTTCTGCACGATGATGCTCTCCAGGCGGCTGATTCCGGACTTGCCCAGCTACAAGCTGGAAAGCCTGGTTTACCATCTGAATCTTTCCGCGCCGGATGACGGGAACTATCACCGGGCCCTTTATGATGTCCTGCTGACCGTTGAACTCTGGAAGAGGATTGAGAACATCGTCAGTGAAAGAATCGGGGGGAAAACCCCGGGCCCGGAGATTTACCGGACGCTTATGAAAAAACCGAAAGCCGGCGCCCTGAAATATCTGGACACCCTTGCAGTTCAAGAGTGACAAGCAATTCCGCGAAGACGAAAGACTATTTTCACCACGAAAGGCACGAAGTAAACGAAGAATTATAATTGTTTTTCAAAAATACCTGTTTTTAACTTCGCGACCTTCGTGATCTTCGTGTTGTAATTTTTTTGTTCGAATCCAGATCAATTATTTTAGATTCCCAACAATTCTCCACCTTCATCCTGCCAAATACAGTTTCCAGGGAAATCAGCATCCCCCCCATCTTTTCCCCTCTGGAATGCAGCAAAGCGTTCCGTCAGGCAAGCTTCCGCAGCTTAGTTAGACGTTGCCCGTAAAGGTATAATAAGAACACCCCTTACGGGGTTAACTACTAACAAAAGCGAATCTCAATTTGTTCGTAGTCAATGCCGCAAGGCATGTTCTTATATTGCTTTTTATTTGTTTGGAATTTTTCTTCATTTGAAATCTGGAGCTTGTTTGGGTTTTGCAAATTGGAAATTGGATTTTGAACTTCTGTTGGATATTGGACATTCACAAACTTTTAAATTCCTATACGTTGAATTAGGCGGCCGAAAGCCGCAACTCTTTCAGGAACGCCGCCATCTTGGCGGCATCTTCTTTTAATGTAATACAGGCGTCTCGCCTGATCTTCAAGAAAGAATAAGAACAGGCGAGACTCCTGTACCACACTCTTTTAATTAAGAATGCCGGCAGGATGCCAGCGATCCAAAATGCAATTCCCCATACGATCCAGTTAATGAATAAACATGGCATGCTTTCTGCTTAATAGTGAGAATAATTATTAATTCCATTTAGATAAAGGTGGATGAAAATGAAAAGCCAGATTCAACATAATGAATATCCGAAGCTTGTCCCTGAGGCTACAGTTCTGCTTGTGGAAGACGAAGAGGAAGTGCGCAAATGGGGCAACACCGCGCTAAGCAAATTGGGATTTACAGTTCTACAGGCCAGGGACGGGCTTGAGGCTGTAAATATTTTCAAAAAGCACAAGAATGAAATTTCCTGCCTGTTTTGCGACCTGTCGATGCCGCACATGGACGGCTGGGAGACCATTACCGCTCTCAGGGCGATCCGGCAGAACCTGCCTGTGATTCTGACCAGCGGTTACGAAGAGGAAAGCGTAATGGAGGGCAAGCATTCAGAACTGCCCGACTTTTTCCTGGACAAACCCTATGGGGTCAATAAGCTGGGACACATGATTGAAAATGCGATAGCCCTGAAAACTGTGGCCTGAAAAAGGAAGTAACGGCTGGACAAGGCATAAGGGCCAGCACTCACTTTATTTCCTGTCTTTCCCCCATCGCCTCTTGGTCTGACGCCGAGTGACCTGCCCTGAGCTTGTCGAAGGGAGCGAGGTTGCCAGCACCAGAATGGTTAAAATTCCAAATTCCCTTTTCTCTCACAAAGCCACGGAGCCACAAAGAGTATTTTCACCATCCTTCGACTTGCGCTCAGGACAGGCGAAGAAAACCGAAGGGCACGAAGAAAGTCATCAAGTTCATTTTTCCCTTCGCATCTTGCTCGGGCAGAGACAAGACCTTTTGAAAAAGTGTCTTTTCTCTGATTCTTTTCTGAAAACTTTTGCTTATTTCATCCCTTTGCGGCTTTGGCTGTCGCGCCGTAGTTGTTTTAAACGAAGGCGGACGCCTTTGTGCGAGAATATATTCTCTGTTTTTTACATCTACGTGATATCTTCCCGAAATCTCTTTTCCGGATTCCCCGCCTAAATCAATTGCCCAAATCAATGCTGGAGTTGAGGGAAGCGCCGCCGACCGCGGTATTTACAGTACCTCCCTGGACGTTTGTAATCGCGGTGTTACTCACGTTGGCGTTTTTAAGGTTGATTCCGGTATTTACTTTTCCGCCGGCAATGGCAGTATTCACAACGCCTGTGTTGACGTTGTTCAGGGTCGCGTTTTTAACAGAGGCGTTTTCAACATCAATCCCGGAATTGGCCTTGCCTCCACCTATAACGGTATTGACGGTTCCCGCATTGAAGTTATTGATAGTTGAGTTCTTGATCTCCGCATTCTGTGCGTCGACCCCGGAGTTGGCCTTGCCGCCGCCGATAACGGTATTGACAGATCCTATATTGGCATTATTGATCGCCGAATTCTTGATTTCCGCACCCTGTGCGTCGACTCCGGAATTGGCTTTGCCGCCGCCGATAACGGTATTGACAGATCCTATATTGGCATTATTGATCGCCGAATTCTTGATTTCCGCACCCTGTGCGTCGACCCCGGAGTTGGCCTTGCCGCCGCCGATAACGGTATTGACAGTTCCTATATTGGCATTGTTGATCGCCGAGTTCTTGATTACGGCATTCTGCGCGTCGACCCCGGAGTTGGCCTTGCCGCTGCCTATTGCGGTATTGACAACCGCCTTATTGGAATTATTGATCGTCGAATTCTTGATTTCCGCATTTTGCGCGTTAATCCCGGAGTTGGCCTTGCCGGCGCCGATTGCTGTATTGACAACTGCCGTATTGGAATTGCTGATCGTCGAATTCTTGATTTCCGCACCCTGCGCGTCAATTCCGGAATTCGCCTTGCCGCCGCCGATGGCGATATTGACCACACCGTCATTCTGATTGGCTATTGTAGAATTGGAAACGTTTGCCGGCAATGACATCAACTGAGAAGATGACGCCGCCAAAATCAGCAGGACTGCCAGGTTCTTCCTCATTTCAAATACCTCCTTTATAAATCTTCATTACCCTGAAATCTCATAGTATAAAGTTAGCATGGAATTAATGTTGAATCAAGAGAACCTGTTCAGAATAATCTTCCCAGAATCGCACAGACCGCGAACTCGGTCCGCAGTATCCTGGATCCGATGCTTACCGGCTGCATGCCGTATTTTTCCAGAAGCGCTACTTCATATTCGGTAAACCCGCCTTCCGGCCCGACGCAGAGGACAAGCTGTCCTGCAACACTTCTGGGGCAGTCGCAGACCGCGCCCGGATGCGCCAGCAACGGCAGTCTGTCTTTGATGATCCCCGGCAGTTCGTCTTCGACAAACGGTTTGAAACGCCGCTTGAATGTGATTTCCGGCAGTGCAGTATCCCCGCCCTGCTCCAGTCCGAGGATAAACTGTTCACGGGTCTCCTCTTCGGACAGCGCCGGGCTGTTCCAGTAACTCTTGTCAACTTTCCATGACTCGATTGCGATAAACCTCTTAACGCCCATGGAGCTTGCCGCCTGGAGGATTTTCCTATATGTTTTCGGGCGCGGCAGGGCGAAAATCAGAGTCACAGGCAAGGCGGGCGGCGGATCAGATGTGAATTCGACCTGCAATTCCACTTTATCCGGACCTGAACTTAAAATCTTCCCCGCTCCGATGCGGCCGCCCAGCAAAGCGACTTTTATCCGGTCTCCTGGTAGCGCCCGCAAGACGCCCTGAATATGCAGCATTCGCCTGGGCTCGCAAATAACCGCGATCCCGTCTCCGGCAAGTTCCTCCTGGCAGATTATCACAAGATTCATTTTACAGTCCTAAGGGAACCTCTAAAAATCAATTGGACGGAAAGGTAATTTGGAGGGGAGAGTAAATCAAGTAAACCTCTATCATGACGCGATGGAATTCTTCTGAAACATTTTCTTGATTTTCACTTTATCATCATTATCTTCAAAAAGATACGAAAATCAAAATTCATATCATCTTCATTTAGAATTGATATGGGGGTTTCATGAGCATCTTTGCCGAACTTTACCGGCGCAACAGGAACAAGGCGGCCGCCTATGACCGCGAGGAGGCGTTGCGGGAGAGCCGCAAGGAGAAGGAATTCCTCTCCGCCCTGCTCGAACAGTCTTCACAGCCCTTCGCCGTGGGCTACCCTGACGGCCGCCTGGGCAAGATCAACAGCTCCTTCGAGAGGCTCACAGGTTACACCGCCGCAGAACTGCGGGCCATTGACTGGTCCGCCACACTCACCCCTCCGGAATGGCGAGAACTGGAAACGCAGAAACTCGACGAACTGCACCGAACCGGCCAGCCCGTCCGCTACGAGAAGGAGTACATCCGCAAGGACGGATCGAGAGTGTCAATCGAACTCTTTGCCCACCTGGTGCGCAACGCAAACGGTGAACCCGAATACTACTATTCCTTCATCTCCGACATCACCGAGCGGAAACAGGCTGAGGAGCAGTTGAATCGGGCGCTAAAGGAAACCAGGCAGCGCATCGGCGAAACCGAAGCTGTGCTCGCGGCGATGAACGACGCCGTACTGGTGTATGACTCCGACATGTTTGTGCAGCGCGTCAATCCGGGATTCATCCCGTTGTACGGCTTTGATCCGCTGGGCCTGAACGTCCGGGACATTATCAGGCTGACCCGCTGCCGCCAGCTCGACGAAAGCCCGATCCCATTGGATAACCAGCCGAACCCGCTTGCATTTCAAGGCGAAAAGGTGATAAACCAACAGCTCCGCATCACCCGGCACGACGGTCAGGAACGCATACTCGAAACTTCCGCCACCCCCTTGAAGGTCGGAGACCGCATCTCGGGCACCGTCACCGTCTGGCACGACATCACCGAGCGCAAGAGGGCCGAGGAGGCGCTGTGGGAGAGCCAGGAGCGCGAGCATCTGTACGCGGCGGAACTACAGGCCGTGCTGGAGACGGCTCCCATTGCGATGTGGATCGCACATGACCCCGAATGCATGAGGATTACTGGAAATGCCGCAGCCGACCGCCTATTGCAGGCCCCCCGCAGCGCCAATATCTCCGCCAGCGCACCGCCCGACAAAGCGGCTGTTGCCTACAGGGTCTTCCGCGGGGATGTGGAACTGCGCCCCGAGCAGATGCCCGCCCAACTCGCCACTGCTACGGGTCGACCGGTTATGGACGAAGAGCTCGATCTGGTCTTCGCCGACGGGCGTAGAATCCACTTGATCGAGAGCGCCGTTCCTCTGATTGACGCAGACGGGCGGGTGCGCGGGGCCGTCATCGCCGGTCAGGACATCACCGGGCGCAAGAAGGCCGAAGAGGAAATCCGCCATCTCAACGAGAACCTTGAAGCGCGGATACGCCAGCGGACGGAGGAACTGGCGCATGCGGATGAGGAGCTGCGGAAAAGCCAGAATCTCCTTAATGAGACACAGCACATCTCGAAAGTGGGCGGATGGGAATTCGACGTTGCCACCGCCCGCGTTTCATGGACTGATGAGGTTTACCGCATACACGAAGTTCCGGAGACATTCGACCCCGGCAACGCCGAGCAGGACATCCAGTTCTATGCGCCGGAGGACCGGAAACTGATTGCGGACGCCTTCCGTCGGGCCATGGAACAGGCTGAACCGTACGACTTGGAATTGCAGTTGGTGACGGCACAGGGGAACCCGATATGGATCCGGACTATGGGCCAGGCTGAAAGCAAGGACGGCAAGGTCGTGCGCCTTTCCGGCAACATCATGGACATCAGCGAAATAAAGAAGGCGAGAGAGGAGCTCATAGAGGCCAACGTCATGCTGGAGCAGCGTGTAGCCGAACGGACGACGGCATTGAGGGAGAGCCAGGAGGATCTGAACCGCGCCCAGGCTGTGGCCCACACCGGGAGCTGGCGGCTAGACATTCGCCGCAACGAACTGCTTTGGTCAGAGGAGAACTGGCGCATCTTCGGCGTTCCGAAAGGCACGACGCTGACCTATGAGACCTTCCTCGCCACCATCCATCCGGATGACCGCGCGTTCGTGCATGAGAAATGGTCGGCGGCTCTGCGCGGCGAACCATATGACATCGAGCACCGCATCATTGTCGGCGACATGGTCAAGTGGTTGCGTGAACACGCCGAACTGGAATTCGATTCCACAGGCGTTCTGCTGGGCGGCTTCGGAATCACCCAGGACATCACCGTGCAGAAGGAGGTGCAAGCCACCCTGGACCGGATGCGGGTCATGCTCGCTGAGGGCCAGAGAATCGCGCATGTCGGCAGTTGGGAATATCTTGCCGACACGCAGACAACGGTCTGGTCCGAAGAGCAGTGCCGCATCTACGGGATTGACCCCGCGGCGGGGGCGCCTTCCTATGCCGTCATGCTGGCCCGGCACATTCACCCGGATGACGCAGCCGCCCTACAGGAAACCTTCACTGCGGCCTTGCGAAATCGTGAAGTATACGAACAGGAGCACCGGATCGTGCGTCCCGACGGCAGAGTCCGGGTGCTCTACGAGCGTGCGCTTCCATGCTTCGACGAAGGCGGCCGCCTCATCAAGTACATGGGCGCTTCCCTGGACATCACCGAGCGCAAACAGGCGGAGGAGGCCCTGAGAAAAAGCGA
>JBAZRS010000315.1:0-6545 GCA_041662825.1 Victivallales bacterium
TCGTATCCGCAGGCGAGAAGTTCAAATCCAATGAAGTCGGCTTCGACCAGTATCTGCTTGATGCGGACAAGAAGAGGCCTGATCCGCTTCCGTAATGCGTTGGATGAAAGTGTACGGTGAAAATCAATTTAACCACAAAGGCACGGAGACGCAAAGGAGTTTTCAGTTATGGAATCAGCAGTTTAAATCTCTGCGCCTTTGTGGTTAACTAAAAGAAAGAAAAGGCAGGGATTCGATTTAGCCGACAATTAATGTCTTCCTAACATAATCCTAACATTGAAAAATTAAGTTTAAACAAGAAAATCAAGGAGAGAAGATGAAAACAAATAAAGTGTTTGCGGGGTTGGCCGGGGCTGTGGTGGTTTTAGTTTCAGGTGTTTGCGATGCACAGACCATAAACGGGGCAGGTGCGACTTTTCCGGCTCCGATATACCAGCAGTGGATATCGGAATATTCCAAAGTCAGCGGCGGCGTTAAGATAAATTATCAGGCTCTCGGTTCAAGTGCGGGCCTCGCGCAGATAAAGGCTAAGACTGTCGACTTCGGCGCCTCCGATGAGCCGCTGAAGAAAGAGGAGATGGACAAGGACGGTCTGATACAGTTCCCGATGATCATGGGGGCAATACTTCCGGTAGTCAATCTCAATGATGTCAAGCCTGGCGAACTGAAACTCTCGGGAGAGGTGCTCGCAAAGATATTCATGGGCAGGATAACCCAGTGGAATGATCCCGAGATTGTGAAGATCAATGAAGGCTTGAAGCTTTCTGATTTGAAAATCACGGTTGTCCACAGGGCCGACGGCTCGGGTACGACATGGAATTTCACTAACTACCTCTCGAAAATTTCCGAAGACTGGGCAAAGAAATACGGCTGCAATAAGGAGATATCCTGGTTGGAAGGAAGTGTCGGCGGACAGAAAAACGCAGGCGTAGCCGCCATGGTGAAGAGGATCAAGGGATCCATCGGATATGTGGAGTCGGCCTATGCGTTTGAAAGCAGCATGACCTATGCGCAGATGCTCAACAAGGCCGGAAAATTCGTCCAGCCGACAATGGAGACCTTCCAGGCTGCGGCCGCAAATGCCGACTGGAAGAACGCCCCTGGATTTTTCATGGTACTCACCGACCAGCCGGGCGACAACAGCTGGCCCATTATGGCTTCCAGCTACATTCTGATTTACAAGGATCAGAAGGCCTCCGCCCAGAAGGCGGATGTAATGCTCAAATTTTTCGGATGGGCGTTTGACAGCGGAGCCGGCATTGCGGGAAAGCTGCATTATGTGCCGATGCCGAAAAATGTTGCGGACATGGTGAAGGAATCATGGAAAAACGAAGTTAAGACGAAATAGTATACCAAGAACAATAAGGAGATGATTTTATGAGAATGACGATTGCGGTGTTGATTTTGTCGTTTTTCACGGCGGCGGTCGCAGAGGCCAGAATTGGAGAGACTTTTGACCAGTGCGTGAAAAGATACGGGGCGCCGGTGGCGTCAAACGCGAAATTGTTTGACCAGCGGACCGGACTTGCGATCAGCCAGTTCAAGAAAGAGGGTGTTCCGTTGAAGGTCATTTTCAATTCCGGCAAGGCCGTATATGTGGAATATGACTATAGCACTCTGAAGTTGGAGACAGGGGAGGCTTCAGCCAACATAATCAAGAGACTCCTGGACTCGAACGGGAAGGATTGGGCGTTCGACAAGTCGAGCATAGACAGGGAATGGCTTCTCGAGGACAATGACGGCGAGGGAGTCATTGCCAGCGACAAGATTGAGCCGGGGCTGGCCAAGGACAGGTGGGTTTGCGGAGGCGGGCCTGAAAAAGGCGGACTTATCGCCGTAAATGCCAGGATTTTCGGGACTCTGATCATCGTCAATGCCGAATATATGGAGCTAGTGCTGAAAAACCAGCCGAAGTATTTCAAGGAGCGGGAGACAAAGGTCAAGAAGGCCCTTGACAGTTTCTGATTTGTCTGCCGTGTCGCAATTAATTGCGCGCTTTTTGCAGATCCGGCTTAGCGGCCCGGCAAGACGGACTGGAAAGTCCGTCTTGCTTTATAAACATATGCGAGAGCTGATTTTAAAATGCGGTAAAATGTTGCTGCGGCAATGTATCCTGTAGGAGTTCACAACCCTGGTCGCCTCTGGCAGCGCCTAAGGCGACCAGGGCCGTGAACACCAACTTGAGGAATCAGCTCAAAATAGTCAATTTGGAAATTGCCTCACGAGAGCAAATGGAATGGAATAATGGCGGAAGTGAAAAAGCAATCCAGGAATGCCCAATCCTTTCCTGACCGGATATTCAAGGCTCTGACTTTTGCCAGCGCCTTGATCATCATTGCCCTGATGGCGGGACTTTTTCTGCAGCTTGCCATACATTCCGTTCCGACGATAAAAAAATTCGGATTCGGATTTTTCTGTTCCAAGGAATGGAACCCTGTAACAGAACAGTTCGGGGCTTTGAGCAGCATTTATGGGACGCTGGTCACGACAGTCATAGCTGTTGCGATAGCGGTTCCGCTAAGTTTTGTGATAGCCCTCTTTCTGGTTGAGCTTGCCAATCCGGTCTTGCAGAAGATTGTCAGCCAGGCCCTGGATCTGCTGGCGGCCATACCCAGCATAATCTTCGGGATGTGGGGGCTTTTTGTTTTTGCCCCGTTCATGCAGGATCATGTACAGCCTTTTCTTGGAAAACACCTTGCCTTCCTCCCCTTCTTCAAAGGGCCGCCGATGGGAATAGGAATGCTTACGGCGGGACTTATCCTCGCCCTGATGGTTCTGCCTTTCATAAGTGCCGTAATGAGGGATGTCTTTACGATGGTGCCGGCGGTCGTGAAGGAATCCGCCTACGGGATCGGCTCAACGACAACCGAAGTCACTTTGAATGTGACAATGCGCTATGGCATGCAGGGAGTCCTGGGGGCTGTCTTCCTCGGACTTGGGCGGGCGATCGGGGAAACCATGGCTGTGGCATTCGTCATAGGCAACAGCTATACGGTGTCGGCATCGCTTTTTGATCCCGCCAACACAATAGCGTCCACACTTGCAAGCCAGTTCTCGGAAGCTGTGTCGCAGCCGGTTTTCAGAAGCACCCTTATGGAGCTCGGGCTTGTCCTGTTTTTGGTGACCTTCCTGATCCAGGTGGCTGCGCAGATCTGGCTCAACAGGGTCAGGCTCAGTTCAGGCGGAGGTTTGTGATGAAGAAAAGAACCGTATGTTTCAGGAAAGCTCTGGACAGGACTGTGAAGATTGTCTCGGTCTTATCCGCATTGCTCGGGATATTTTTTCTTGCATGGATCCTCCTGGAAGTCTGTTTCCGCGGGATATCCGCCATGAACTGGAGTTTTTTCACGCAGATTTCGCTTGACGGTGAAAAAGGGGGAATTGCAAATGCGCTTGTCGGAACGCTGCTTATAACGCTTTCCGCCGTTGTGCTCGGGGTACCGGCAGGGCTCCTGGGCGGAGTATTCCTCGCGGAATACGGAAGAAGCAGCCGTATCGGCAACCTGGTAAGATTCTGCGCAAATGTGATGATGGGGATGCCTTCAATAATAATAGGCCTGTTCGTGTATTCAATTGTCGTGTATTCCACAGGGACATTCTCGGGATTTGCGGGTGCTGTTTCACTTGCCATAATAATGCTGCCCGTGGTTTTGAGGACTACGGAGGACATGCTCTCCCTTGTGCCGAACGCCCTGCGGGAAGCCGCCATGGCCCTCGGGACTCCGCGCTGGAAAGTGACGCTGCAGATAGTGTTCAGGGCTGCGAAAACCGGTCTGATAACAGGCGTGCTGCTGGCGACCGCCCGTGTAAGCGGTGAGACCGCCCCACTCCTGTTCACATCGCTCAACAGCTACTACTGGCCGGTCGAACCATGGTGGCATGTCTGGAATTTTTTCACCAGCCCGACCGCCAACCTGACCGTCACCATAAATGACTATGCCATGTCGCCGTACAAGGGTTTGAACGGGATTGCGTGGGGCGCCTCTCTGCTTATAACCGCAGGTGTTCTCGCCTTAAATATTGTCGCCAGAATATTATTCAGGGAGATTAAAAAGTGAGCTCACCGGTTGAAATAAAAAATGAAGTCAAGGTTTCCGTGAGGGATTTGAATTTCCACTACGGGAAGCATCAGGCCCTCTTCAACAACAACATCGACATCATCAAGAACAAGGTAACCGCAGTCATAGGCCCTTCGGGCTGCGGAAAATCCACGCATCTGCGGGTTTACAACAGGATATTCGAGCTGTACCGCGAACAGCATGCGGAAGGTGCCGTCATGCTAGACGGTGAAAACATACTCTCCAGCGAAATCGACATTCTCGAACTGCGCAGGAAGGTGGGAATGATTTTCCAGAAACCCACGCCTTTCCCGATGTCGGTGGTGGAAAACATAACCTACGGCTTGAAGCTCCATTACAATCTTGGGAAAAGCGAGATGATGGACAAAGTTGAACAGGCGCTCCGGTCCGCCGCTCTTTGGGACGAGGTCAAAGACAAGCTGAACAGGCCCGGAATGGCGCTTTCAGGCGGTCAGCAGCAGCGCCTCTGCATAGCGCGCGCAATCGCCATAGAACCGGAGATCATCCTGATGGATGAACCAACTTCCGCAATAGATCCGATAGGCACATCCAAAATTGAAGACCTGATTCAGGAACTCGAGAAAAACTTCACGATAGTCATTGTGACCCACAACATGCAGCAGGCCGCCAGGATTTCGGATTACACCGCTTTTTTCTTCGAGGGGTATATTGTGGAATACGGGGAGACCGAGATGATCTTTACAAAACCCAAGAACAAACAGACCGAGGATTACATAACCGGCAGGTTCGGGTGATTTTTTTCAACGGGGACGTTGAGAAAATAATAAAAGTGGGTTCATGAAATAAAAGGAGGATGGTATGTCAGTTTTATTAGGCAGGGAAATCACAGGACTCAAGAAGAAGATATTGCAGATGACTGCGCTTGTGGAAGAAAGTGTAAGGAAGGCAATTGGCGCAGTAAGGCAAAAGAATGAGGCGCTTGCCGAAGAGGTCATCCAAAATGACGACCATATCGACCTCATGGAGAACGAGCTCGAGGAGGAATGCCTGAAGATACTCGCCCTCCACCAGCCGGTTGCGACCGACCTGCGATATGTCGTGGTATGCCTGAAAATCAACAATGATCTCGAACGCATCGGCGATCTTGCGGTCAATATCGCCGACAGGGCGAAGGCCATCTCCAGGGACGAGGACGATTTCATGCCCGAATCCATCTCGCTGATGATCGACACTTCCATAGCCATGCTCAAGAAAAGCCTTGACGCCTTCATAGAAATGGACACGAAACTCGCCAGGGAGGTCGCCCTGATGGATGACATTGTGGACGAGCTTAACCGCAACATGTATCAGGAGATAAGGCAGCTGATCGTGAAGGATCCGAAGAGGACCGGATACCTCCTCCACATTCTCGGAGTTTCGCGCCAGCTCGAGCGCATCGGGGATTATGCCGTGAATATTTCCGAGGACGTGATCTATATGATAGACGGGAAGATTGTCCGGCACATCAAATGAATTTCCGGGCTTGAAGGCATAACAGAAGATTTAAGTCAGGATTTTCTTCTTGATATGGTTCCTGATGAGGTAATGCTTTTACATCCTTTTATCAAGCTTTATCGGTTCAGGTAACTCGGGTCTATCTGACCCGAGGCTTTTCCGGAACGCAGGCCAGACAGACCTGCGCTACTCCTGCGGCTCAACAGTCGCTGCGTTGCTGAAATTGCATTTTTCCCCAAGTAGCTCGGGTCTATCTGACCCGAGGCTTTCCCGGAACGCAGGTCAGATAGACCTGCGCTACTCCTGCGGCTCAACAGTCGCTGCGTTGCTGAAATTGCATTTTTCCCCAAGTAGCCCGGGTCTATCTGACCCGAGGCTTTCCCGGAACGCAGGTCAGATAGACCTGCGCTACTTCCGTGGCTCAACAGACGCAGCAATATTTCTATATATCCATCTATAATCTTCGGCTTTATTGACTAGTCCGGCTTTGACAGGATTGTTGATTATATATTTTTGGGAATTCTCCACTTTTTCGGGCGTCCTGCACCAATGATCGAAATATTCGGAGCACCAAAATGCTCCATTTCCACCTAAAATCTGATTAGCTTTTCTTCCTGTATACCCTTTTAGCAATTTTAGGCAATCATCAAGAGTACAATTAGCCTTTTCTCCGACCATCAGGAGATGGAGATGATTGGGCATTACTACTGCCGTGGCGATTCGCCACATAGTCCTTGCTTCAACCATCATATAGGCGGCAATTATCATTTCTGCAATTTCAGGATTCTCAAGGAAGCGATTGTCTTGCTGACTGTCGAGAATTTGCTCCATTTTTATGAATTGTTTGCGCTGGATATCGAGTATTACTTCATTGTTGTCATCTGATTTTATTTTTTCAGATAGCCCTTTTATTTCAATTAACCTGTTTCGGGGAATCGAGTTTTTTAGTCTAATTGTAACAAAATAGGGACGCGCCGCGACTCTCCAGTGAGGAAGATTCCTTCTTCTGAA
>JBAZRS010000316.1:0-6512 GCA_041662825.1 Victivallales bacterium
TGCGCTGTTTGGATACGGATTTCTCGATGGCACGGACATCCGCCTCGTTCATTGAGCCGATTAAATCATCCAGGTCGCTGTACTCCTGCGGCTTTCCGGCGCCTTGCCCTAAGACATCTTTTTCTATCAGGTCGACAATGAAACGGTTCATGCTCTTATTTTCAAGAGTGGCGCGCCTGCGCACCTTTTTCACCGCTCCGGCCGTAAGTCCTCTTAATGTTATTAATGACATGTCAATCCTCTTTGATAGCATTTATTGATGTCTTTATGATAGCACCATATGAATGTAAATGCAAATGTACAAATATTCACAGTCATTCCTCAGGATGACGGATTGATGGATTTTTGGATTAGCGGATTATTGGGTTTGAGTTCAAGAGAAAGCATAGATGCTGAATTTTAAGAAAAATTTCAAAACAGGCATTTAGTATCTTCCCCATATGGTGATTTTTGCATAACTCTTTGATTTGCAACAATCCAATAATCCAGCAATCCATTCATCCATATCTTTATAAGATTGATTTTATCGGCTTGTGACCGTATTTTACCTGAATAGTGAATAGATTTTTAACCACAAAGGCACAGAGACACAAAGTTTTTTAATGATGGGAATCCAAATACCTGGATTCTATAAACAATTTCAGGAACTTGGAACTGAGGCAATTTAAAATTGCCTCTTTTGAGCTGATTTCTTAAGTTGGTGTTCACGGCTTTAGCGTGTCTAACTTCTTGAATGCCAAGACACAACTAAAGTTGTGAACTCCAACGAAAGACATTGTTGCAGCAACGGTTTCCAACATTTTGAAATCAGCTCAACTGTTAAACTTTGTGCCTTAGTGTCTCTGTGGTTGAACTTAAATAGTGACTGGCAGGTGTTAGATGTGCGGAATAGCGGGAATAGTTCATCTTGACGGAAGTCCGGTATCTCCTGTGATACTGGACAGGATGAATTCAGCGATCGTTCACCGCGGCCCCGACGGGGAAGGCGTGTGGAACAGCGGTTCCGCCGGACTGGCGCACCGCCGCCTTTCAATCATCGATCTCTCCGGGGGGAAACAGCCGCTCACAAACGAGGACGGGACGGTCTGGATCACATACAACGGCGAAATCTACAACCATTGCGAACTTCGCAATAACCTTGAAAACAAAGGCCATGTCTTCAAGACCAAATGCGACACTGAAGTGATAGTCCATCTTTATGAGGAGTACGGGCGCGACTGCGTCCTCTTCCTCAACGGGATGTTCGCCTTCGGGATTTACGACATGCGCCGGAAAACCCTCCTTATCGCCCGTGACCGCATGGGGCAGAAGCCCCTCGTCTATTTCCATGATCCCAAAAGGTTTGTCTTTGCAAGCGAACTTCAGGCGCTCCGCAAACATCCCGACATGCCGCGCGAGATAAACCTGCAGGCCGTGCACGACTATTTCTCACTGCAGTATATCCCGCATCCGGACACCATATACAACAAAGTCCGCAAGCTTCCCCCGGCCCACATTCTGGAAGTGAATCTGGAATTCGGCAAGACGCGGCTTACGCGCTACTGGAACTGCAAATTCGACAAGAAGGGCGACATGACTTACGACGACGCCAAGAATCTCCTGCGCGAAAGCCTGGAGGACTCGGTGAAGATCAGGCTCATGTCGGATGTGCCCCTGGGCGCTTTCCTTTCCGGGGGAATCGACTCCACGATAATCGTCGGCCTGATGGCGAAACATTCGAAGATCCCGGTCAAGACTTTCACCATCGGGTTCAAAGAGGGGAAATACGATGAGCGCGGATATGCGAAGATCGCAGCCGCGAAATTCGCGACAGAACACAGCGAGAGGACCGTGGATCCCGCCGATTTCTCACTGGTCGAGAAACTCATCAGATATTACGGTGAACCGTACTGCGACGCCTCAATGCTCCCGACCTACCTCCTCAGCCAGTTCACCAGGGAGAAGGTGACCGTTGCGCTCAGCGGCGACGGCGCAGACGAGATTTTCGCGGGTTACTACAGGTATCTCGTGATGAAGTATTCCCAGTTTGCAGACTATATCCCGCTAACTGTCAGGAAATCCATATTCGGAGTCCTTTCCGGGATTCTGCCTCCGAAGACGGAGGAGAGGGCCTTCCTGGGACACATACACAGGATCCTCTCCGCGGCGTCATCGTCGCGCGACGAGAGATATGTCGACATCATAAGCCGCTTCAATGAAAAACTCAAGATGGAGATTTACGGCGACAGGTTTTCGGATTTCAAGGCGCGGGAGACGCAGGAGTACATAAACGCCATATATTCCGGGACAAGCGCCCGCGACCCCATTGAAAAACTCATGGAGACCGACATACAGAGCTATCTTCCGGGCGACATCCTCACAAAAGTGGACATCGCATCAATGGCGTGCTCCCTTGAGCTGAGGAGCCCGTTCATGGATTACCGTATTGCGGAACTGGCGGCTTCAATGCCACTCAACTTCAAACAGGACGGCACCGAGAGGAAACACATCCTGCGCGAAACTTTCGCGGACCTTATCCCCCCGGAACTGCTGAAAAGGAGAAAGCTCGGATTCGGAGTCCCCCTCGCCTCATGGTTCAGAAAGGAATGGGCCGTCATCCTCAGGGAAAAACTGCTCGAGGGGAAAAGTGTTTCCGAAGGATATATCAAGAAGACCGTGGCCGCGAGGCTCATTGCGGAACATCAGAAGAACAAGGCCGACCACAGCTATCCTCTATGGGCGCTGCTGGTTTTCGAGCTCTGGCTGGAAAAACACATGGAGGGCAAATAGGATGAAAATAGGTGTATGCGCAAATCCAAACGCAGGGGAAATCCTCAAGGCTGCCGGTTTTGATTTCATAGAAATGGGAGTGTCCGGCGCCCTCAGGCCCGACAAACCATATCCGGATTTCGTGACTGAACTTGACGGGATAAGGAATTCCCCGCTGCCATGCCTTGCGGTGAACTGCCTGCTGCCGGGACACATGAAGATATGCGGGCCCGCCGTAAATCTCCAGGATGTGAAACCATATCTGAGGACGGTCTGCGAAAGGGCCAATGACGCAGGAATCGAAAAGATCGTGTTCGGTTCCGGGGGCGCACGCAAATGCCCGGAAGGATTTGACAGGGGAAAGGCGTTTGACCAGCTTGTGGAATTCGGAAAAATCCTAGGAGAAGAAGCGGCAAACAACGATATCCTCGTCGCAGTGGAGCCGCTGAACAGGAATGAATGCAACATGCTCTGCTCCGTCAACGGGACCCTTGAATACGTGAAGAAGGTCGGCAATCCGAATTTCCGACTGCACGCCGACTCATTTCACTGGGGAATGGAGGAGGAGGAAGGGAAGGACTTCACGAAGGCGGTCCCTTATATCTGCCACACCCATATCGCCACCTACAAGTCGCGCATGGCTCCCGGCCAGGAGGAATCGGACTTTGCACGCTTCTTCAAAATCCTCAGGGACGGCGGTTACAACGGCACAATCTCAATCGAGGGCAAATGGGCGCCATACGGCGGCGGATTCTCAATAGACGCCTCAGTTCCTTCAGTAAAAGAACATCCGGAACACCTTCAAATGGCCATTGCCGCTATTAAAAAGCATTTGACATGATATACTAATGCAAAGACCAAAGATTCTCCTGTATGCTTTCTTGGGTTTCATTACAAAATAGCATGAACATGTTATTATTTATTGAAATCTTATTTCAAACATGGAACATGCCCTGAGGCATTTACTGCGAACAAGACGAATACGCATCGAGTCTTATCCGAATTGTGCTAAGTTTTAAGAGAAGACAAACTGAAAATTGAACTCCATAATTTGGAGTACAGCCTTTCCGTGTCCGCCGTAGCTTCTTTGCGAAGGCGGAAGGTTGTCTTTACAATCAACCCCTTATTTTGGCACCATTTGAGTCTAACCAATCAAGATAAAAGGAATTGAGATGAAAATTTCACTCGGGAAAAAGAGTTTTGAGGCGAGAAGGGTTTTCTGCATAGGCAGGAATTACAATGACCATATAAAGGAACTCCATGACGAGGTTCCTGAAAAACCCGTAATCTTCATGAAACCCTCGACCTCCCTTGTCCCGGAGGGCGAGCAGATCAATTTCCCCCTGCACGGAAGGGATTTCCATTATGAGACCGAACTCGTCATTCTGATCGGGAAGGAAGGCAGGCCTGACACCGCAAAGAAGTCCATGGATTTCATCGCCGGCATTTCACTCGGCTTTGACCTCACCATGAGGGATGTCCAGAGATATCTCCTGCCCAAGGGATTGCCATGGGAGCTTTCAAAATCCTTCGACCAGAGCGCGCCGGTCGGGAGATTTGTGGAGAAGGAAAGGTTCAAGGACCTGAACGACATCGAGTTTTTCGGAAAAGTGAACGGCGTAGTCAAGCAGCACGGCATGTCCAAGAACATGATAAACGGATTTGACGTTCTCGTCTTTGAAATCTCCAGGGCCTGGAAACTCCTCCCCGGCGATCTGATATTTACCGGAACCCCGGCCGGAATCGGCCCGCTGAAACACGGTGATCAGATAATCGCCGAATCCGCCTCGATAGGCTCGTTCTCCTGGAAGGTCATCTAAGTTTTTTCCCGATGGGAAAAAACACATCAGAGCTTTAATTTTCAGTTCTAAAACTCCATCTCCCCAGGATTTATCTCCCATTCGAAGTTGAATGTTGAATGTTCGATGTTCAGTTTTTCCTTCAGTGACTGAATGTGCATTCACCACTGGGCCGGAGTGAAGTCATTCACATCACATCTGGAAATAATATGTTTCGGAAGGTAGTTGACCGGCTGTATGGTCTTTCCGTAAAACCATTCGGCAGCCACATATACCGGCAGGGCGCCGTCAGCTTCTGCGGACTGGTAAGTAATTGTATCAATTGAATCATTCATCAGGGCATTCATTCCGAACGAACTGTTCCCGTAGGAAACGACCGTGATGTCCCGCCGGCCTTTCCTTTTCATGGCGGCGACGGCTGCGGGAACAAGGGAATCGTCCGAAAGGATCAGGCCTTTCAGCTGCGCCCCGTGCTTATCCAGCCAGCCCGTTACAAGGGCTTCTGTTTTCTCACTGTCCAGCATCGATGATTCCATGTCCAGAAGCTTCATGTGCGGAGCAAGTCTGCCCAGCTCGGTGATTACCGAAAAGCTTCTCGAGAAATAGTTGGAAGTGTTTTGCATGTGGGCGACTATAGCATAACCGCCTTTCCTGTTCATGACCGACGCCAGCTCTTTCGCCAGCATTCTGCCCTGCCCCCAGTTGTCGGGGCCGGTCCATGCGAGACAGTATTTGAGAGTCTCACTGGGGGGAATCAGGTTTGATATGATGCACGGAATCTTATGCTGATGGATTCTCTTGAACAGCTCCAAAGATTCGGCCCCGTCCAGAGGGTTAAAAATTATCATGTCAGGTTTCTGGCGTATCGCCTTTTCCGCCTGCTCCATCTGCAGCGCCCTGTCCCAGTCACAGTTGAGGATGACCGAATTCATTGAAAACGCTTTTGTCATCATTAGAAATCCCCTCACATATGCGGTGAAATAAGGATGGTGGCCCGCCTGGATGAGGTAAACGGTTTTGCCCGACGCCCCGTCCGAAGGTGAAACCGGCTGATCTTCCTTCTCAACCAAATGCATCCCGTATTCCATGTCCCACCAATGACCGGAATCCGTTTCCGGAAGCAGTTCCGGTTTGTCGGGTCTGGGAGGATGCGCCATCATCCTCCTGAAGGGGAGCACAAGAGGCTGTCCATCCGTCCCCTTGAGCCCGTGTACGACCGAATAAATATAGCCGGCGCTTTTTTTGAGTTTCATATTTTGCACATATACCACAATTCCGGTTATCAATGCCATTGCCATCAGGCTTATCCAGATATTTACAATGCTTACCACAAGCAACAGTATGAGGATCATGGCCGAAATACCGGTCCAGAAACTGGATTTATTGTGGAGATACCAGCGCTGGGAGAATCCCCAGACTGTTTCCTTGTATGCAGTTATGGCAAGACCGGCCTGATAGTTTTTCAGGTCCTGCGCGAAGGCCTCCACCGTTTGATACCTTTTTTCCGGTTCGGCCTGCAACGCCTTCATTATTATGGCGAGAAGAGGCCGCGGTATCCTCTTCTTCTCCTCGTTTGTCGCGGGAGTTATGATGCCCTGTCTTTTTTTCCTCCACAGCTCATTGACTGTTTCCGCCTGAGTCGGAAGGCGGAGGGTGAGGACATGGAACATTGTCGCGGCAAGACAATAGATGTCGGTTCTCGCATCCGCATGCCCTTCGGCCTGTTCAGGGCTCATATATGCCGGAGTCAAAGCGACTTCATCCTTGCTGCTGGAGGACGAGCCCCAGTCTATCAGGAAAACTTCACCGAAATCACCAAGCATTATGTTTTCGGGCTTTATGTCCTGATGAAGCTGCCCCTTGCTGTGCGCATAACTGAGGGCGTCGCAGACTTTGAGGAAAACCGTAATCATCTCGGCAATCGGCATTATCCGGAAGGTGCCGGTTCCGCTTCTTGCCGACTCG
>JBAZRS010000317.1:0-6507 GCA_041662825.1 Victivallales bacterium
CGAGAGCACGAGAGGCTCGAAGAACTGCAGGAAATATGTTATCAGCAGATTCCGTATGTGAACGCCGTCAACATCCGCATCGGTTGCAATCACAACCTTGTTGTATCTGAGGTTTTCAATGTCCTCCTCGATGTTCAGGGCCTGCATGATGAAGTAAAGTTCGTTGTTGCTGTAAATCTCCTCGACCTTTTTGGCATAGCAGTTCAGCGGCTTGCCGCGGAGGGAGAAAATCGCCTGGGTGTAGACATCCCTGCTGCTCACCATCGAGCCGGCGGCGGACTGCCCTTCCGTGAGGAACAGCATTGAGTTTTTCCCCTTTGAAGAACCGTCGTTGAGATGGAACTTGCAGTCCTTGAGGTTGGGGATCTTGAGGGCGATCTTCTTGGCGATCTCCTTTGATTTCTTCTTGATGCCCTGGATTTCCTTCCTGACACTTTCGTTCAGGGTCACTTTTTCTATCATCACATTCGCCTGATCCAGGTGGCGGTGCATGTAGTTCAGGACGGCGTCCTTGACGGCGTTTACGATTCCGGCCCTGATGTCCGTGTTACCTAGCTTGTTCTTCGTCTGCGATTCAAAGATGGGATCCTGGAGCTTTATCGCGATTCCGCCGACTATCCCGTCGCGGACGTCGCTGCCGTCGAAACTTTTCTGGGTGAAGTCGTTTACGGCTTTCAGTATGCCCTCCTTGAAAGCCGAGAGGTGTGTTCCTCCGTCGTTCGTGTACTGCCCGTTCACGAAGGAATAATAATTTTCGCCGTAGTTGGTGGTGTGGCAGAATGCGAACTCAAGGGTCTTCTCCTTGAAGTGAATTATGTTGTAGAGTTTTTCATCCCCAACCTCCGTCTCGATCAGATCCTGGAGGCCGTTCTTGGAATAAAACCTCTCTCCGTTGAAATACAGGGAAAGCCCGCTGTTCAGGTACGCATACATCCACAACCGCTTTTCAACATACTCCTTGTCGAAAACAAGCTTGGGAAACATCAGTGAGTCCGGAACGAAGGTGATCAGCGTGCCGTTCTGTTCGGAGGATTTGCCTTCCTCCTGTTTGACAAGATTGCCGCTTTTGAAAATGGCCTTTTTGAACTTGCCTTCACGGAAGGACGTGACTTCAAAATATTCGGAGAGGGCGTTCACCGCCTTCGTGCCGACGCCGTTCAGCCCAACGGAGAACTGGAATACGTCGGTATTGAATTTTGCCCCGGTGTTTATCTGGGAAACACAGTCGATGACTTTTCCGAGCGGAATGCCGCGACCGTAATCCCGGACCGTCACATGTTTTTCATTTATGGATACATCAATGCGGCGCCCCGAGCCGACTATGTATTCATCCACGCTGTTGTCTATGATTTCCTTGATGAGGATGTAAATGCCGTCGTCCGGATGTGTGCCGTCACCCATTCTCCCGACATACATTCCCGGCCTCAGGCGGATATGCTCGAGGGAACTTAAAGTCTTGACTTTGCTTTCATCATAAACCTGATTCTGATTCATATATACTATATCTTGTGTTTCATGTAAAATTTTCACATCAATTTATACAATAGAATGCATTTTTCAAGAATTTAGAGCTGAAATATAAGATATTGAAGATTTTTATTTAAAAAAAGGACACGCGCCTTTTAAGATGTGTAATCAGAGTATATCATTGCAGTCCGAAAATAAGTTGAGACGAAGGAATAGTGCCCAGTGACCAAGTGTCCAGGTTGCCAAGTGTTTTTGAATTTGTAATTAAAACTCGGTCACTCGGCCTCTTGGACACTTCGCCACTCTATAACATAACAAACATTGTGAAGTCCGCATGCTCTTGGGAATCATAGGTGACATACACAGCAACATTGAAGCGTTGACCGCCTGCCATAAAGCGATCAAGGAGGCTGGCTGCGATAAGATTGTATGCACCGGGGACATAGTCGGATACGGGGCGTCACCGAAGGAATGCATTGACTTTGTCCACGACAAGAAAATCGAGTCGATACGCGGAAACCACGATCACTACACCACGCAGCACGGTTCCGACTGGGATATCCAGCCTGCGGCGAAAAAGGTGATCATCTGGATGCAGAAGACCCTTCCGAAGGAATACATATCATGGCTGGATACGCTCCCCTATTACATGGAAGTGGAAGGCATCCAGTTCATTCATTCATCGCTTGAAGGCCTGGACGGGAATAGCTGGCCTTACATATTGAGTGCCCAGAGCGCGCTTTTTCATTTTTTCCTCCAGTCGTCGAAATTCTGTTTTTACGGGCACACCCACATCCCGCTCATTTTCAAGCTGAAACACGGGAATGTGTCAATTGAAATGCTGACATCCAGGAATCTCGCCCATTTTAAAGGCGAAAAATTTCTTCTGAATCCGGGTTCTGTGGGGCAGCCGAGAGATTTTGATTCGCGTGCAGCCGGTGTGATATTTGATACGAAAAGCCTGGAACTGACTTCCATCCGCGCAAAATACAATATCGAGCACGCCCAGTTGAAGATTCTCGCTGCGGGACTTCCAAGGCAGATTGCCGAAAGATTGTCATCCGGGCAGTAGTCCATTAAAAGTTAAATCTTGTGTTTTCAACGCAAGATTTATTCCTGCGCGAAGCGCATTCCTTATTTGGTTCCGGTTTTGCCGGGTTAGGGGAAGGGGATTTGAAGGCATAGTCAGCTCGTGACGTCTTATTCAGGCTTCACTTCCACCAGAAGATTGTTCGCATAGAGAAGTTTTACCATTTCAACATCCATGTAATGTCCGCCCTTGTAATCGGTTATCCTGCCTATCAGGCGGCCTTCCTCGATAAGCGAGATTGCGGCTAGGAGATCTAGGTTCGCCCTGTGCCATGCGGCTTCAAGTGATTTCCCGTTGTGCATGTATTTAGGTTCATTGATGTATTTCCTCTTTCCGGCAATCAGCACATTCTTCCGGTTGTAGCCGAGGTGGCGGATATCGGCAAACACCTTCCCTGCAGTCATGCAGAAAAGCATCTGCCTCGTGGTCGTATTGGTCCTGGCGTTGGAACCGTAGCAGAAAGTTTCTTTGTTCAGGGTGAACCTGATTCTCTGTTTTCCTATTGCGTTGGGGAAGTTCCGGGCGCAGTCGATCTCAAGACTGAATTTATTGCTGTCCGGCGGCGCTATGATCATGAAGCCGCCGTTGCGACCGCATATGGAGACTTTCTCTTTCACCGTGAAATATCTGACCGGTTTTTCCTGCTCGACCCGACCGGCATCCATGACTGCCCTGACAAGCTCCATGCTTCCCTGTTCAAAGAGTGGCGGATCGCCGGAGCCCATCAGAATCATCAGGTTGTCGACGTCAAGCCCGGTCTTCAACGCGATGACGTGTTCTGCAAGACGGATATAGTTGTGCGGGTTGCCGGACCTTAGGACGATGCTGCTGACCATGTCTCCGGTGGTCCAGACGTTCCTGTTGGAGACTTTTATCGGAAGTGAGTTCGGCAGGTCGGTCCTTTTGATCCACCATCCCTCCCTGCTGCACGGCTCAAGCCGAAGTCTGCTTATCTTGTGCTTTGAAAACGTTCCCGGCGCGCTAACTTCAACGGGTTTCGCTATGGTCTTCTGTTTTCCCCTCAGGCTGAAGTCGCTGTTTCCGGTGATTTCCTGATCTACGGGCAGGCAGATGAAGTCCTCATAGCTTTTCCCCAGGTCTTCCGGTCTCCCGTCAAGCAATATTCCAAACGTATTGTTTTCCGCCATTTTTAAAATGAACAACCTTTTAAAAGTTAAACAGGCGAACCGGAATCTTTAAGTTTCTTCATGAGCTTTTCCTGATTTGCAACGATTTTATCCCTGTTGAGAGTGAATTTCTCCTTGCAATAGGGGCATTTGAAATCGTTCAGTCCATATTGACTGATAGTGTCATTGGGTTTTACGCCCTGCCATTCCTTGAAGATTTTATGGCATTTCTCATTGGCGCACGGTATCAGAAGTTCCCCTTCCTCTATCTTCTTCTTCTTCTTGCCGAATAACTTGTCGAATATACCCATGATGCTCCCCCTTGCTGTTTAATTTCCATGTAAGTTACACTTTACTAACGCAATAATCAAGATTTTTGAACAATTCATGAACATATGCCGCTTGCACGGTCATTGCCTTTCTTTCCATAACGAGAGCCAGCCTGCGAGGAATGAGGCCTGTTTTTGGCGGACATGCTCCTGGAAATGAACATGGTCGCAAAATAGTTCATTCCCGAGATTGAGGGTGAACGTGTGCAGGTCTATGACCGGAGTGCAAGATTCCCCCATGATTTGATCTGCCGCATCGTTGTATTTAATGCAATCGGAGGAAAAACGATGGAATGCCATTCCTTTCCGGTTATGCACAGTCTCATCGCATGGAGTGGTTCTAATCCAGACCAGTCTGGTTTTCATTTTTGCGACAGTCTTGACAATAGCCCTCAGATTCTTCTCATACAGCTCAACTGGGATTTGCTTTTCTCCGGTTGCCGGATTGGTCTTGATGTCGTGGAGTCCGCAGTTCAGTAGAAGAAGATCCGCATCAATGCCGCCGGATGAGGCCTTCGCTTCCAGGAAGGACAGTACCATGGATGAATCTCCGCCGTTGGAACCCTGCGGCTTGTCCAGATTGAGCATTGCCTTCTCATCTCCCTCCTTCCTGGAGTATTCCATTATCCCGCTAAGGTATTCTTTAAGATAAGGGCCGTATTGCAATGATATGCTGTCACCGATGACGTATATTTTCATGTTTTCCCCGTGTCGACTGATTGTCCTAATAATGTTTTGAAATCTCTTCCGGTTTCAGGCGTTTCATTTCGTCCTTTGGAACCGGGGGATTTGCCGGATAACCGAGGCTGAGCAGCGATAATACTTTCAACGAGTGCGGCAGGTTGAGTATCCTGCGGACTTTTCTCTCGTTGAACCAGCCGATCCAGCATGTGCCGAGTCCCTGGGCCTCGGCCGCAAGGACAAAGTGCTCGCCCGCAATTCCTATGTCTATCAGATGATACTGCACCTTGGAGATCAGCGGCGCAATAGAGTGCGTGAAGATGCTGGTTTCAGCGCAGAGTACGACGATAACAGGGGATTTACTTGTCCAGGGCATTGGCAACCCGGGTAGAAGCCCCTCTGAACATATGAGTTTGCGGAGTTCGCAGTCCTTTACAACCATGAAACGCCATGGCTGCTTGTTGCATGCGGATGGTGCGAGGCGGGCGGCCTCGAGACAGTTTTCAATCAATTCGTCCGGCACGGGAGCTTCGCTGTAGCTGCGGCAGCTCCTGCGTCTTTTGACGAGGTTGAGGAAACTTTCAAATTCAGAATTCATTAATCCACATTGTGGCAAGGACTTATTCCATATTGTTTTTCATTTAAATGAATTCCTCTTTGAATTCATTTAAATGAAAAACTTCAATGAAATGTTTAATTCAGAATCCCAGCGCAGCCTTTTTGCTCTGCTTTGCGATTTCAATATCGGGACTTTCCCATACGGCCAGACCGGTTTCAAGGTCGGTGAGGGTCATGTGGAAGTAGAAATATGATTCCCGCATTCTTCCCTCCGCCGTCTTCATCTGGGTGATTTCACCGGCAAGACTGTAATCCGGGGCGACCGCAGTTCCCATCTTCTTTACAGTCTTCTGGTTGAACATCTCGTCATCCTGAAGGTCGCGGACCTGCTTTGTCGACTTGTCTGTGGCGCCTGCACCGCTTACCGCGGTCGTTGTAATGGCTTTCCCCGAACGGAGGATCGCGCTGGTTATCTTCTGCGTGAGTATCTGCACGTCTATATGCTGCGTTGTGGAATTCTTCACGGTGCTGACCATCACAACGGACTTTTTCCCGTCCTGACGCACGAGCGTCCCTGATTCCAGAAGGGAGTTCACGCATTTCTCGGCGGCCATCTGCCAGTCCTTGAAATTGATTTCATCCGTGGTTGTGAGTCCCGCGTTACCGGTCGCATCAATTCGTGCAGGGTCGCTTCCGCACCCGCAGAATAGCAACAGTGCGGCGAACATTGCAAGAGATAAATATGCCTTCATTCTGATCTCCTCAGTTTACAAATATTTCAACTTTCTTGTTTTTTTTCTCCGTCTCTATCTTATCCTGTATGATTTCCGAGGTCTTCTGGTTTTTCAGGCCTTCGACAAGAAAGCTTTTGACGTCCTTGAAGGGCATGAACTCGGATTCCTTTTTCTCCGTGGTCTTGATTATGTGGTATCCGAATTCCGTTTCAACTACATCGCTCATTTCCCCGGGTTTGAGGGAGAACGCGGACTTTTCAAATTCCTCGGCCATCTTTCCCCTTTCAAATGACCCGAGATCGCCGCCCTTTTCCTTGCTGGGGCATGCGCTGTTCTCGGTTGCGAGTTTCGCAAAGTCTTCACCCTGTTTCAGCTTGGCGAGTATGTTCTGGGCCTTTTTGAGGGCCTGCTGCTTCAGTTCATCGGACGCCTTCTTTTTCTGCTCTTCGGTCATCCCCTTGGCCTTTTCCGGATCCAGTTCATCTATCTTTATGAGTATGTGCGATGCCCGTACTGTTTCA
>JBAZRS010000318.1:0-6502 GCA_041662825.1 Victivallales bacterium
GGACAGGAAAGACTCCTTCAATTTGCCATAGTCTTTTCTAATTGCTTCCCTCCATTCGGGGAACTTAACGAATACGGCGGATGCAGGTGCCTTTGAATTGTTTTCCGCGGAAAGATGGATATTGAAGTGATTGTCTAGATTCTCGATCGTGGTTTCCTCCAGGATCAGCATATGGTCAAGCGCCACATATCCGAACCCGTAGAGGTTCTTGCGGAAGGAGTTTATAGCATCACTGTAGAGCTTCGTGTAATATAACTCCTCCTCGCCTGTCAGAAGCGGGTTCTCCGCCATCTGGCGAAAATAAATGTTCAGGGAGTCAAGATCCCCGTCATCCATCCTGCGGCGCAGCGGTTCAGTCAGCTCACCTTCGTCGGCTGATTCCAGATCGGTGTCTGATTCATCCGTCGAGCTGTAATCCGGCACGGATTTTTTCCGGGAGAAATTATTTTTTTCCGTAAACGGCAATTTAGTTTTCCCCTTAAAGAAACATTTAGGTGAAATCCGACCCATAAACTAATTATATTGTCTTGAAAAGGCAATAGCCAATGTCATTTAAAAGCGAGGCAATTTCAAAAGTAGTCAGAATTCAGCGGCCTACTGCGGTGGCCGCAGTTTTATCAATAAGAGACTTTTGCCGATTGAGCGGGGCGGTCATTCCTGGCCGCCATCTTGTCGGGCTGCCCCTGTCATCCGGCAGGGCAAGAAGCACGACCTACTTCTTATGCAAGTTTCAAAGGAGTGCCTGTCTGGCGTCAAAAACACGCCAGTTTTATCATGAAACGTGAAACTGCCAAGAAAAGAAAACGCTGAAGTTTACCTGCCTCTGGCAGCGCCTTAGGCGACCAGGGCCGTGAACACCAACAGCAGTTTCAGGAGAGAAGTCAGGATTCAGTATTAAACTGAATTTGAGCTCTAGTTCAATTCTGTCTCCTGTCCGCAGCGGCGGATGACTCCTGAATTCCTAATTTTGGAATTACCTTAAAAAATATCTGATTTCTTTTTCGCCGGCTGAAACGACTTGGCATAATAACTGCTAGATATAACCTTGTTTAGAAGACGAGATGGAAAGTGTCAACGAAAAATCAGCCCCCCCCAGGCGCTCCGGGAAATTTTGTTAGCAATAACAAACTCCCGGGGCGCCTTTTTTTTCATTTATATTTTTTCAATGAAAAAATATCTGCTAGAAGCTTGTTTCCCCTTTGTACATGATTGGAATGAAAGATATAGTTTTTCATTCCAATAAATTCCTTTTGAATTTATTGGAATGAAAAACAATCAGGAACCGGGTTGAGTCCAACGAGGAACACGATGTCACAGTTCAGATATGCGGAAGTATTCCCGCCAAGGAAGGTGAAATCGCCCTGCCGCCGCATCGACTGCGATGATTTCGTCCGGATTTCAAAATGGAAAAAAGGCAGGATCATCGAACTGGCTCCTGAAGCCCTCTCCCTTATTGCGAAAACCGCATTCCATGACATGTCATTCCACCTTTCAAAAAAGCAGCTCGATGAGTTTGCGGCGATAATCGATGATCCCGAAGCTTCGGAGAATGACAGGTTTGTGGCTGCCTGCCTGATCGAGAATGCGATAATTTCAGCAGATGGCATACTGCCCCTCTGCCAGGATACGGGAGTTGCCAACGTCATTGCACAAAAAGGGGAACGCATTTTCACCGGCGCCGATGACGCATCCCATATTTCACACGGGATTTACGATGCCTACCGTGAAGACAATCTGCGATATTCGCTGGTTTGCCCCAAAACTGTATTCGAGGAGAGCAATTCTGAAAGCAACCTTCCGGCGCAAATCGAGATCGGGGCCGCACCCGGCGAGGAATACAGGTTCTTCTTCATCGCAAAAGGCGGCGGTTCCTCAAACAAGACCTTCCTTTTTCAGGAGAACAAGTCACTCCTCAATGAAAAGTCCCTGGAAAAATTCCTGAAGGAAAAACTTGCAGCCATTGGTGTAGCCGCGTGTCCGCCATACCATATCGGAATCGCAATAGGAGGCACATCTCCGGAACTGTCTCTGAAAACTGCGAAACTCGCAGCCGCAGGCTATTATGATTCCCTCCCCTCCAAACCTCAGCGCAGCGGAAATGCCTTCCGTGTCCCCGAATGGGAGGAAAAAGTTATCGGCATCGCGGAAAACTCCGGTCTGGGCGCCCAGTTCGGCGGAAAATATTTTGCGAGTTCCGCAAGAGTGATACGGCTTCCGCGCCATGCAGCCTCATGCCACGTCGGAATCGCCGTAAGCTGTGTCGCCCACAGGAACCTGTCGGGATTCATAAACGCAGACGGGATTTTCCTGGAGAAACTTGACATGAACCCGGCACGTCTTGCAGCCAAGATAGCCAAACTCAGATTTGCAGATGCCCCGCTGATCAACCTGGATGCGCCGATTGATGAAGTCCGCCGTCAGCTTTCAAAGCATCCGGCGGGAACCAGGGTCAGACTGTCCGGTCCGCTCATTGTTGCCAGGGACATGGCACACATGAAACTGAATGAAAAATTTGAAAAGACCGGAAAGGTTCCGGATTATTTCAGGAATTACTGCGTCTACCACGCGGGTCCGGCAAAAACTCCCAAGGGAATGCCATCCGGAAGCTTCGGCCCCACAACCGCACAGCGCATGGATCCGTATCTGGAAAAGTTCATGGACATCGGGGCGTCGCTTATTACAATTGCAAAAGGCAACAGGGCCGCTTCAGTGACAGAGTCCTGCAAACGGAACAAGGGCTTTTATCTCGGGACAATCGGCGGCGCGGCCGCGCTTGTGGCCAAGAACAACATACTCGAGTCCAAGATCATCGACATGGCCGAACTGGGAATGGAAGCAGTAAGGAAACTGATCGTAAAAGACATGCCCGCCTTCATCATCTGCGACGACAAGGGCGACAACATCTACGCGAAGTGAATATCATTTTCTGTTGGAGAATGTTCTTTCACACCCCTCCCTTTTTTTTCTCACAAAGCCATAAAGGCGCAAAGGCATGAAAACAGGCAAAAGTTTTCGGAAGAACGGGGTTACGCCGCCTCAATCAATTGCAAGGGGTACAGTAGCCCCCTATCAAATAGCACCCCAAATAGCAAAGCCAAGATAATTCTGCGCCATCGTTGAATTCAAATGATTTCATACTATGCTACCTCAAACCGGAACGGTTGACAGGTCATTCCAGGCATACAGCCGCAACTTTATGCATGACCGCCGTATTGGCACTAAAAACTGTTGGGAAATAAAGATGAATAAACATGAAGACCATTTTGACGTAGTTGTCGCCGGCGGAGGCATTGCCGGGACTATGACGGCGATTGCCGCGGCTTCGGAAGGCGCCCGCACATTGCTCATCGAGCGCTATGCGGCGGTCGGGGGCATGGCAACGCTGGGACTGGTGCAGCCCATTACCATGTGGGGCATACGCAACCAATATGTAGTCGGCGGACGTGGCAGGAAGCTCCTTGAGAGACTGTCCGAACTCAGCCCCAACGCCGCAACCCCCATGTCTCATTACGGGCCAACCTGTGATGCCGAGTACCTTAAACGACTGCTGGAAGTGACTGCGCTCGATGCGGGCGTTAAGCTGCTTTATCACACCTGGGTCACCGGCGTAGAAAAGGCGGAGGATGTCCTGACTGGGCTGCAGGTCGTGTCCAAGGCGGGTTCCCATACCATTCGAGGCCGGATATTTGTCGACGCCACAGGCGATGCGGACGTGGCCGCCTACGCCGGCGTTCCGCATGATGAGGACTCACAGGGTATCACGCTCATGTTCATTGTCTCCGGGATCGACCGAGAGCATTGTCCGCCGCAAGACGAGATAAAGAAGATCTGGAACGAGCACAAGGTCGGATACCGCGGGCTTGCGCTTTTCTGGCACCCCAGGCCAGACACGGCCTATATGAACGTAACGGAAGTTGAAGGGCTGAACGGACTTGATCCGTGGGCCTTGACAGAGGCTACGATTGAGTGTCGCCGGCAAGCCTGGCAGACTCTGGAGGTCCTGCAGACGCATGTTGCCGGATTTGAGCGTGCCTACATCGAGCAGACTGCTCCGGCGTTGGGCGTCCGTGAGACGCGGCGTATCAGAGGCCGATACGTCCTGACGGAAAACGACGTCCTCACGGGAGCCGACTTTCCGGATACAATTGCAAGGGCGAGCTGTCCCGTGGATGTTCACGGGGCGAAGGATACCGGGCGCGGAGACTATAGAATTCTGAAAAAGAGTTACGGGATTCCCTACCGCAGCATAACAACCGACTCCATCCGGAACTTGCTTGTTACCGGTCGGCCTATATCGGCCGATCATGCGGCGCATTCATCACTTCGGAGAATGGCGCCAGGCTTTGCCTTGGGCGAGGCGGCGGGAATCGCGGCGGTCCTGGCCCTGCCGCGCGGAGATGTGACATCCCTGTCGGTGTCAGACTTACGTCATGAGCTGATAAAGCATGGGGCCGTACTGAGTCCGGAAAACGAACACTGAACACTGACACAATATGATGACAAACACACGATCCAGCCGAGAGGGAGGTTCCGCTGAGGGGCAGAGAAGTCCCATCACAAACTGTGCTGAATGGGTGCACGGGAAGCCGTTTGCACTTTCCGGCGCGACGCGACCACGGGTTGACAGCGTATTCCTCTATCGCCCCGAGACGGAATGGACCTATTCCCACCATCAGAGCATCACATTCTTCAGAGACAGATTCTTTGCGATCTGGTCCAACGGCAGGAAGGACGAGGACGCGCCCGGCCAGCGCGTGCTGATTGCCTCGGCGAAGGACTTCGGTCATTGGAGTACGCCTCATCCGCTTGCGAACCCCGTGCGAGACGCCAACGGCGATGAACGTGTACTCACCGCTGCGGGTTTTCACCAGCACGCCGGAACGTTGGTCGCCTACTTCGGGAACTATGGTCCGCACAAGGAGACGACCATCCTGCAAGCCAAGACAACAACAGACGGCGACCACTGGAGTGGTGTCCACGAAGTTGGCATACCGGTGAACCCGAATCATCCTCCGCAGCGTACAGCTTCCGGCCGATTGATCATCTGCGGAAACATTTCGTTCCCATGGAGCGATGATCCTTCAGGTCTGGCTGGCTACCACATGACGGGCATCTATCCAGCAGACATGTCAGCGACAATCAAGGATGATCCCGCTTCGTTTTGGGACGTGGCAACGCGGCAGGGGTGGCCAACCGCTCTCTGTGAAGGCTCATTCTACCAGACGGATGACGGCGTGCTTCACACGCTGCTTCGCAGCACGGGCGAGCGAGCCAGCAACCGCCTCTGGGTCACGGAGAGCCGCAATGACGGTGCAACTTGGTCTGCGCCGGTCGAAACCGATTTCAGCGACACCGACACCAAGTTTCACTTCGGACGCCTGCCGGATGGGCGCTTTTACTATGTCGGTTCCCCGATCGGGACCGGCCGCACACCGCTAGTGCTGTCGCTCTCGCTTGACGGAGTGCGATTCAACAGGCACTTCATCTTGGGCGACGAGTGTTACAGAATGCGCCAGGAGGGTCGCTGGAAGGGCGGCGAATACGGGTATCCGCACACGCTGATCCACGGTGGATTCCTCTACGTGATTGTCTCGAGGCAGAAGGAGGCTGTTGAGCTTCTGCGCGTTGCCCTGTCGGAACTGTACGGATGATGACCCGGATCACTACGGACGGTCAAAGCAGCCGTTTCAGGCAAAATAAAATTCCGGATGAGTTATCACTGGCCTTCATTGTAGAATATGTACAGTCCGTCTTTTCCGGGGGCGACAATGTCTAGTCTGCCGCTGCCGCGCAGGTCGGCGACATCGAAAAATATCCCTGTCCCCTTCGCTTCGCCGATCGAACCATAGTCTATCACCTGTTTTGAAAACGATTCCCCGTCCCATTTGAAGTAGTACATTCCATAGTCGTCCCATTCTCCCGTGTCGTTTCCGCAATGGGCACGATGCCTCTTGCCGGTCACTAGCTCGCATTTCCCGTCGCCGTCAATGTCGATCCATTTCATGTCGTGGTACTGGGCGTTGTGCGGATCGATCTGATGTTTGGTCCAAGAGCGGGTGCCGTCTTTCGCGCGCCTCTGTTCAAGCCAGATCAGGCCATACCCATGTCCGTTGCCGACGATTATGTCATTCACACCGTCGCCGTTGACGTCCACGACCAGCATGGGAACACTTGAGCCCCACCAGTCGAGTTTGAATTCGGGATGCCAGATCCATTTGTCTTTCCAGGGGTTCGAAGGACATTCAAGCCAACCCTTGTGCAACACGATGTCCATCCTGCCGTTTCCGGCGATGTCGCCACAGCCAAGGCCATGACCCTGTTTTTCCCCTTCAGGAAATTCATGTATGACAAATTTTTCGAATTCGCCTGTACCTTTTCCCTTACTGTCCGTGTTGAGTTTGAATACTTTCACATCTTTGGCGCCGGGTGTGTTGGGAACAATTTCAGCAATGCCGTCACCGTCAATATCCCAGGCGCGGGTAGTCTCAATATTTCCGGTTTC
>JBAZRS010000319.1:0-6500 GCA_041662825.1 Victivallales bacterium
CCTGCTCAGGTCCGAGTGTTGCAACAACCTTGCTGTCTATTTTTTCACCGAAACATGCAAGGAGTCTTTTCGCCTGCGCCGAAATCACCTGCATCGAGCGGAGAAGAGGAGTTTTCTTGTCAAGTGCTTCACCGGTATAAGAACAGAATGCGGTAGGAATGCAGAGAACTGCGCCTGACGAACTGTGTTTGATGAAAGCGGGGCTTGTCGGATCCCAGGCGGTATAGCCGCGGGCTTCAAATGTCGCCCTTATTCCGCCGGATGGGAAACTTGATGCGTCGGGTTCGCCTTTGACAAGCGATTTCCCGGAGAAATCCATCATCACACCGCCCTCGAGGTCGGGCTCGATGAATGAATCATGTTTTTCGGCGGTTGTACCCGTGAGAGGCTGGAACCAGTGCGTATAATGGCTAGCGCCCTTGCTGAGAGCCCATCTTTTCATTGCGTTTGAAACGTCATCCGCTATTGTGGGATCAAGAGTTGCCCCGTTCCTTATGGTGAGGAGAAGTTTCTTGTAAACAGGCTTCGGAAGATAGTCTTTCATTGTCTTGAGGTTGAAAACGTCCTGACCGTAAATTTCGGTAATGTCGCATTCCCTGCCGTCTCCTCGCATTTCCAGTTTCCTGTTCGCGATGTTCGATATCACGTGCTTTCTGAGATTCATACATCCTCCTTATTTGATATAAATATTATAGAATTTTAAAGTTAATTGATTAAGCACTATAAATGCCAACAGCATTCCTATATTCATAACATGCTGCTTGATAACATAATATGATTTAGATTTAAAAGCATTGTCTTTTAATAAATTACATATTTGTAATGTTAAACAGCAATTTATTTCAAATTTGTAATAAAATATAATTTAATATATATATACTTAAAAGCAAATGGGTTTTAGGGAAAAAACAGTAATGAGCGAATTTGCATTTTATTCATTTTCCCTGTTCTTTGACGGAATCCGGCGAAACCCTTTTTCAGAGATTCGGTCGAAAAGAGAATAGTAGTCCTCCTCGAGATCTCCGGACGGGCACAGTGCAAGCAATGTATCGTGCGTCTTCCGTGCCCATTTTTGGGCCTTGACGAATTTCTGCGGTGCAAAATGATAGCAGTTTGTGTGGCCGGCTGCCATGATGTCCGGTCGCCAGTCAAGCGCCAGTTGCGAGCTGGGCACATAGCCGTCCAGAAAGCGGCTGTTGTTGTAGGCGCAGAATCCTCCGGTACCGTTCCATATTGCAGAAGGCTGAAAGGAATCTCCGGCAAACATTACATTCATTCCGTCAACCTTGGCCATGAAAACACAGTGCCACCATGTCTGTCCCGGCCATGGCGCCACCTTGAACGAGTATTCGTTCCAATTCCATAAACCACGTTCGGGCCACAGTTCAAACGGATCAAGGCGCTTGTTGAGGAGCCAGGGCAAAATGGTGTGTTCAGGATCCTTCCACGGTTCGGCAACACATGGATGCAACCAGGCTTTCGCCCCATACTTATCACGCAGTTCCGGAATAGCATCACAGTGATCGAAATGGTAATGGGAAACTGCCATTGCAGCTGGAGTCACATTGATTTCTATGCAAAGGGCCTCCATCACTTTCATGTCACCCATATGCGGGTCAACGACCAAAGCCTCTTTATTGTCCGAAGCCAGAAGGTAACCGTTGGTCCCGAACTGATATAAATGGGGAAGATGGCGCCAAGCTCCACAAGCAAGTTTTTCTCCCTTCATGTTTCGATCCGGGTCCCCGGGGCTGATCTGACCTTTCTGCCGGTAAAATTGAAGAAGTCTCTCGGACAATATCCGCAGCATATTGCGCGGACACTTTGAAACGACTGTTCCGTGCGACGGACAGAGCATGTCTATGCCTATGCCGCGCAACCGCTCGACACCTTCCCATGCAGCCACTGCACCAGTTCCGGTCCAATGATCCCATTCCAGGTGATATGGTTCCCAGATCTTTGCTCCTTCATAGGCGGCGTCACCGCAGCAGACAATCTGTTTGTTCTTGAATGGAATCATGATTGAGCAGGCATTCCGGCCGTGCCCTGGAGTGTGGATGACACGCAGACGCAGATCATTCCAGAAAAAAGATCCGAAACCGGCTAGGTCATATTTTACATTTTTGATGCGTCCGCGAGGCGCCGCGTAACTAAGAGGGCAGCCGCTTCCAAACCAAGGGGCACGGTGGAATTCTTCTTTCTTGTCAGGGGAAAGAAATAGTTCCTCACCGCTTGGAGCATGGATCTCAAACGGCCACTTGTCACGCTTCAGGAGACCTTCACATTGATCGTCATGGTGATGGGTGAGAAGCACATGTTCGATATTTGTGATTCCGAGCGATGGAAGTTCCTCCATCCATTCTCCGCTGCCGAAATCTATGGCTATTGCCTTGTCCCCGTCCTTCAGAACATAAACATTGCATGTGTCGTTGAACTTCCAGAATCCCGGTAAAAGTTCCTCGAAAACCGTTTTTCCCATTTGCGCTCCTAATGATTGTAAATTGACGGTGACTCAATAATCCTTGGTGAAAATGTATAATTGGACAACCATTTATCCATATTATATTTCATCATTCAAAATATTGAAAGGTTTTTATAAAATGACGACCTGGAATATAGAAAAGTTATTTTTTTAATATTTATTGCTTTTCCGGTATGTCGGTCTACATTAATCGGCTTTTTGTATATGGGATTCTCTTGCAGGCTGGGGATCCGGTTTTAAAACAATAACTTTAACAAAACAGAAAACAATGTCAACAAACGAACAAAACAACGTAGCAAGCTTCATCGATCTCGAAAACATGCCTTCTTCAATGGAAGAAGTCCTTAAACAGGAAATGAAAACCGATTTTGTCCAAGGTTCCATCCTCAAGGGGCGTGTAATTGAAAAACGCGACAATGGGGTCCTGGTGGACATCCAGTACAAATCGGAAGGGTTCATCGCCTCAGAAGAATTCAAGAACTGGAAGGAAATCCAACCCGGGGACATCATAGATGTCTATCTTGAACAGATCGAAGACGAAAACCACATGCCCAAACTCAGCGTGTCCAAGGCCTCCTTCCAGAGATCCTGGGATAAGCTCTGCTCGGAATACGAGGAAGGCCAGGTCATCAAAGGCCTCATGAAACACCGTGTCAAAGGCGGCATCATTGTCGACCTGTTCGGCATCGAGGCGTTTCTTCCCGGCTCCCAGCTTGACATTGCTCCGGTCCGCAACATGGACGACTTCATCGGCAAGGAATACGACCTCAAAATACTTAAGATCAATATCGACAGGAAAAACATCGTCGTCTCCCGCAGGGAACTTCTCGAAGCCGACCGCGCCGACAAGCGCAGCACGCTTCTTAAAGACATGGAGAAAGGCAGCATAAGGACCGGCGTCGTCAAGAACATCACCGACTTCGGTGCGTTCATCGACCTCGGCGGACTTGACGGGCTCCTGCATATCACCGACATGTCCTGGAAGCGCATTTCCCATCCTTCCGAAATGCTCGAGATCGGACAGAAAATCGAAGCTGTCATCCTCGACATTGACAATGTCAAGGAGCGTGTCTCCCTCGGCCTCAAGCAGAAAACAGAGAATCCGTGGATCAAGATTGACGAGAAATATCCGGTTGGAACCACAGTCAAAGGACGCGTGGTCAACATCATGCCTTACGGAGCCTTTGTTGAAATATCAGAAGGTGTGGAGGGGCTGATCCATGTTTCAGAAATGTCATGGACCAAGCGTGTCACCAAGGCCGGCGAAATACTCAGCGTAGGAGAGGAAGTCGAAGCCGTAGTCCTCGACATCCAGAAGGATCAGAAGAAGATTTCCCTCGGACTTCGCCAGACAACACAGAACCCATGGGAAATCCTCGCACAGAAATATCCTGCCGGCAGCAAGATCAAAGGCAAAGTCAGGAATATGACGAGCTATGGCGCATTTGTTGAAATTGAAAATGACATTGACGGAATGATCCACGTTTCCGACATGTCGTGGACAAGGAAGATCAACAATCCCAATGAAATACTCAAGGGAGGACAGGAAGTCGAAGCCGTCATCCTTGACATTGATCCCGCGCAGCAGAGGATCTCCCTTGGGCTGAAACAGCTTGAGAATGATCCTTGGCTCAACATTGACGCTCTCTATAAGATAGGTGATCTTGTGAAAGGGAAAATCACGAAAATCACCGCCTTCGGCGCATTTATTGAACTCTCAAACAAGATCGACGGGCTTATCCATATATCCCAGATCAGTGAAGAGCATATCAAACGCGTGAAGGACGTCCTCTCTCTCGGAGACGAAGTCGAGGCGAGGGTCATCAAGATTGACAAGGAAGAGCGCCGTATCGGACTCAGCGTCAAGGCCGCCAAGGAGAACTACTCTGAGGAAGCTCTGAAGGCCGCAGGCGAAGAAGTGACAGCAGCTCTCGGAAATGTCAAAGTCGGCGAAATGCTTGACGAAGACTCGCTCTCAGCTCTTGACAATATCCAGATCAGCATCAGGAAAGAAGATGCCGAAAGGGAAGGGAAGAAGTAGTTTTCACGATAATTTTCATATAAACAAAAGCTCCGGGTTAAAAGCCGGAGCTTTTTTATTTTAAACCCATCCTTAAAATACTTTTCTGTAAAACATTGATTTTTAGCGGATGAAACATTATAATCTTCATCCCCGACTTTTATTACACCAACCCTTTATGAGGCTAAGATGAATAAATACATAAACCAACTCCTTCAGATGCAGGATCTTGAAATAGCGTTGCATGAACATGCGGCGCTCAAAGGAGAGGAGCAGGAGGCCAGATGTTCCGAATTAACGAAAAACATCAACGGTCTGAAAAAACTTCTTCCGCCTGAAGTCTCCATCATATATAACAGGATATCGAAAAAATACAATATTTACGTGTGCCCCATGATAAACAGCGCATGCACAAGCTGTTTTATGAAAATACCTGTTGGCGTGGCAAATTCCGTGCTATCGACAAGCAACTGCATATCTTGTCCGAACTGCGGACGGTTCCTTTATTTTGATGAGGGCCAGCTTGAGAGGCCAAGTGATGAATTCCACCAGTACAAGGGTGTGGCCAGGTTCTCATCGCTTGACCTGATGCTCCCTCAGATCAAAGCCAAGACAAAAGAGGAAGTCATAGGGATAATAGGGAAACACTGCGCTGAAAAGGGTTTTGTGGAAAACGATGAAACATTTGTCAAGGCCCTTTTAAAGCGCGAGGCGCTAATATCAACCGCAGTAGGTTCAGGAATGACATTCCCCCATGCCAGGGGCTTTAAGGCGTGCGGACTTACTCTTGCTGTTGGGACAGTCAAGCCCGGAATAATAAAAGAGAACGGAGACAGCCTTTCGATTTTCTTTGTGTCGGCTGTTCCCACACAGACGAGTTTTTTTTATATTGAACTGATTTCCAAGCTTGCCAATTATTTTGGGAAAGATGAAAACAGAAAGAAATTTCTTGCCTGTTCCAAACCGGAGGACATGTGGAAAATATTGGTGCAGATCGGGAAATAAGGCGAATACCTGAATATTCTGTTTTCCGGAAACTCCGATAATCATATTTATTTGGGATGAAAACATGTATAAGGACAAAAAAATTGTTGTGGTGATGCCGGCCTACAATGCCGAGAAGACACTTCTTCCTACTTATGAAGAGGTTATGTCCCAGGGCTGTGTCGACCTTGTGATACTGGTAGACGACGCAAGCAGGGACAGGACTGCAGACATTGCGGATAATCTCAAGAATGTGAGAGTTTTCAGGAATGAGAAAAATTTAGGATACGGGGGCAATCAGAAAATATGCTACCGCCTTGCGCTCGAAGAGGGAGCCGATATTGTCATTATGGTTCATCCGGATTACCAGTATACGCCGAAACTTATACCTGCCATGGCCTCCCTCATAGGAAACGAACTATACCATTGCGTACTCGGTTCCAGGATTCTCGGGGGATATGCCGTAAAGGGAGGTATGCCCAGATGGAAATACTACAATAACCGGATACTGACTTTGGCGGAGAATATTTTCCTGGGTGCGAAACTTTCGGAATACCATACCGGGTACAGGGCTTTTTCGAAGGAACTCCTCCTAAAACTCCCTCTTGAAGGGAATGGAGACGGATTTGTTTTTGATAATCAGATGCTGGCCCAGATTATCTGGACGGGATGCAAGGTTGCGGAAATAAGCTGTCCGACAAAATATTTTCCGGAAGCTTCAAGCATCAACTTCATGAACAGCGTAGTCTACGGATTGGGCTGCATGAGAACTTCCCTTGAGTTTTATTTTTCAAAACTCGGCATCTCCGGAAGCAGGAGATTTTCCTCCGACTTAAAAAACTCCCTCGCGGAATCCACGTAAGCCCGTAAGGGCCCTTGTAAATTTTACGAAGGAAATTTTTTCGGAGAAAAATTTATGCAGATAATTGGAGGGATAGCTTCGGGAATACACCTGACGGTGCCTAAGGGTTTTCTGGTGAGGCCCACTCTTGCACGTTCCAGAAAGTCCCTTTT
>JBAZRS010000320.1:0-6500 GCA_041662825.1 Victivallales bacterium
GTGTTTACTACAAGCAGGGTGTGGGCATCAGCATGAGCGGCTGCGGAAACCGCGCATCGCACAACCTGATCCACGACTGTCCTCGTTTCGGGATCATATTCAGCGGAAACAACCTGCTTATCGAATACAACCACATACGGCACATCAATTTGGAGACCGCAGACACTGGTGCGGTCTATACGGGGGGCCGCGACTGGATTTCCTCGCGCGGATCGGTGATCCGCTACAACTATTTCCACGACAGCCTCGGTTACGGACAGGACAAGGGCCGCTGGGTGTCCCCGCATTTCTCCTGGGGGATCTACCTGGATGACAACACGGGGGGCGTGGACGTTATCGGCAACATTGTAGTGCGGGCGTTCAGCGGCCTGATTCATCTGCACAACGGGCGCGACAACCTGATCGAGAACAACATATTCGTCGACGGCGCCCAGCAGCAGGTTCAGTACAGCGGCTGGAACAATACGCACAAATATTGGACCAAGCATCTTCCGGACATGATCAAGGGATACAATTCCGTGAGGGAGCAGCCGGCCTGGAAGAACATGCGCAACATGAGCATGCAACCCGAACAGGCGGCCGGATCTGACGGGCTGACCATGTCCGGCAACACGTTCCGGCGCAACATCGTTTACTACGCCGATCCCAAATCGGCGCTGTTCAAGCTGGGCAATGTCCCGTTCGACCGCAACCAATGGGATTGGAACCTTTACTGGCACCGGGGCATGCCGCTTGGGATCCCGCAGAAGGGAGTTGCGAAGGATGGCGAGTGGGAAGCGTGGAAAAAGCTCGGGCAGGACATCCATTCGGTGGTGGCCGATCCGTTGTTTGCGGATCCGGAAAACGGGGACTATCGACTGTGTAAGGGTTCGCCTGCGCTGGCCCTCGGTTTTCAGCCCATTCCGGTTGACAGGATCGGCCCTTACAAGAGCGATTTGCGCGCAAGCTGGCCGATTGTCGAGGCCGAAGGCGTGCGAGAGAAGCCGCTAATCAAAAATTCGCCCAAGGCGAATTTTTAGAGGTTCCCTTTATCGGCGAAATTTGGTTTCAGCACTTGAAAAATTTACTGCAGATGCGAATTTAAACATGTGTACCGCCGGTAGTTCATGAGAATGGGAATTTTTTCACATGAAAATCACCTTCCGCCTTTTCGATTCCCGTCCCTGGTAATCGGCGTCTGCTGCGGTAGAATCAGTACTTTTCAAGAAACGCCGGAGCGTGAGTTTGTTTAGTTGTATTTAGAAAAATGATGTCCTGAATGCAGGGGGCGCTTAACAGAGAATATCTTTGTGAGACGGGGGGTTATGCAAAACACGCTACATGACGACACCTCGGTTTACCGGATGCTTTTTGAAAACGCCGGAGACGCCATCTACGTACATACTGAAAATGCGATTCTGGCCGTAAACAGGAAAGCATGCGAAGTTCTTGATTATACTGAGGATGAACTGCTCTCGATGAGACCTAATGAAGTGGATGCCGCTGAACAGCGCATTTATATGCCGGAACGCATGGCAAAGCTCAAGAAAAACAGGCTTATCTCTTTTGAAACCATGCATCGGAAAAAAGATGGAACCACGCTTCCCGTGGAAGTCGCAGCGCGTTCGATTACATGGAATGGTGAACCTGCCGTAATCAGCATATGCCGCGACAACACTGAAAAGAAATACATAGACAATATTTACATTAAGGCGGCTTTCGAATGGCAGCAGACATTTGACGCCATAAAGGACGCCGTTTTCCTGCTGTCGCCCGATCGCAGGATCCTCCGATGCAATAAAGCCTCCTACGATTTATTCAATATCCCTGGGCAGGGGGAACTGCTCGGTAAACACTGCTGGGAAATTGTTCACTGCATGACGGAGCAGCACCCGAATTGCCCCCTAATAGCCATGGAAAAATCAAAGAAGAGGGAGACTTCTGTTTTAAAATCGGGCGAACGCTGGCTGGAAATCGTCGCCGATCCTGTTCTTGACGAAAACAATAATATTACCGGAGTGATTCATGTCTTGTCCGACATTACCGAACGCAAACAGGCGGAGGAGATGTTGAAGAAAAGCCAGGAGTTGTTCTCGCTCTTCATTCGTCACTCACCCATTTACGCGTACATCAAGGAAGTAACGCCCACCGAAAGTCGTGTATTGCAGGCCAGCGATAATTTTCAGCAGATGATCGGCGTCCCCGGTTCGGATATGCCGGGCAAAACCATGACTGAGCTTTTTCCGCCAGACATGGCCGCGAAGATTATCGCCGACGACTGGGCCGTAGTAAGCAGCGGGGAAGTGCTGAAACTGGATGAGGATTTGAATGGCCGAAACTATAGCACGATCAAATTCCCCATTGTCCATGGAGATAAAACCATGCTGGCGGGTTACACCATCGACATCACCGACCGCAAACAGGCTGAGATGAAGATAAAGAGGCAGCAGGAGCAACTTGAGGAAATGGTGGCGGAACGCACATCCGCACTGAGGGAGAGCGAGAACAAATACCGTGAACTTGTTGAAAGCGCCAACAGCATAATACTGAGGATGGATAAGCTGGGGAAGGTGACTTTCTTCAATGAGTTTGCACAGTCCTTCTTTGGTTTCACCGCCGAGGAGATCATCGGAAAGAACGTTGTGGAGACGATCGTCCCAGACAAGGACACGTCGGGGCAGGACTTGAGGGAGATGATTCTGAACATAGGAAGGCATCCGGAAAAATTCAGGAACAATGTCAACGAGAACATGCGCAAGAACGGGGAACTGGTGTGGATAGCATGGTCCAACAAGCCGATCTTTGACAAGAGTGGCCGGATATCTGAAATAATGTGCGTGGGGAATGACATTACCGGCAGGGTTAAGGCCGAAAGGGAACTGGGCAAATATCGGAACAGGCTGGAGGAACTTGTCGAGGAGCGTACAAAGGCGCTGCGGGAGAGCCGCGAATACCTCCAGGTCGTGCTTGATTCGGCTACGGACGCCATTGTTGTGGAAGATCCGGTAAGCGGCCAGATCCTGGACGTCAACCGGCGCATGTGCGAGATGTACGGGTACACGTACGATGAGGCGCTTCGCACTCCGATTGGAGACCTGAGCCAGGGCAGCCCCCCTTATTCCCAGGCCGAGGCTCTGGCCTGGCATGAGAAGGTACGCAAGTTCGGCCCCCAGACCTTTGAGTGGCTTGCGAAGCGCAGTAACGGTGAACTGTTCTGGGCCGAAGTCAGCATCCGTTTCACGACAATCGGTGCTTCTGAACGCATTGTGGTGACTGTGCATGACATTACAGAACGCAAGCAGGCGGAGGCGGAAAAGGCGAAACTTGAGGAAGAGAACCGGCAGCTCCAGAAAGCCGAAAGCCTGGACCGCATGGCGGGCGCCGTCGCCCACCGCTTCAACAACCAGCTGCAGGTGGTGATGGGGTATCTGGAGATGGTCATTGGCAATATGCCGCCAGATGATTCCCGCACTGTAAAACTTATAACTGCCCTGCAGGCGACCCAGAAAGCATCGGATGTGAGCGGACTCATGCTTGCCTACATCGGGCAGAAAGCGGCCAAAGCAGAGTCATTTGATCTTTCCGAGATTTGCCGTAAGAGCCTGCCTGACCTCCAGACGCGAAAGCCCGGGAACGTGACAATTGAAACGGATTTGCCGTCTCCCGGGCCAGTCATAAGCGCGGATGCGAAACAAATCCAGCAGCTGCTGAGCAACCTTGTGATCAATGCATGTGAGGCGAGCGGCGAAAAGGGCGGCGGTGTCCGCGTGAACGTCAGAATGGTCACGGCGTCAGATATTCCTTCAGCACACCGTTTTCCTGCCGGGTGGCGACTCCTGGGACAGGAGTATGCCTGTCTGGAAGTGAAGGACTCCGGTTGCGGGATACAGGAAAAGGACATTGAGAATATTTTCGACCCTTTTTTCTCCACAAAGTTCACCGGGAGGGGTTTGGGACTTTCCGTGGTTCTTGGAATTGTGAGGGCGCATGACCTGGTCATCACAGTGGAAAGCGGTATTGGCGATGGAAGCAAGTTCAAGGTCTTTTTCCCGCTCTCGGCGCAAACAGAGGAGATCTGCCGGAATGATCATGCTGGCGAAACTCCGAAAATTGTCCATGATGGCACGGTGCTTCTCGTGGAAGACGAGGAGAATGTGCGAAAAATGACGGGAATTGCGCTTGTTGACATGGGGTTTAAGGTGATCGAGGCCGGGGACGGAGTCGAAGCTGTGGAGATTTTCAGACGGCGCAAGGATGAAATCTCCTGCCTGCTTTGCGATCTGACAATGCCGCGCATGGGCGGCTGGGAGACCATTTCCGCGCTTAGGGCGATACGGCGCGAACTGCCGGCTGTTCTTGCCAGCGGTTATGACGAGGCCAGCGTCATGGCCGGTGAACACCACGAATTGCCGGACTTTTTTCTGACCAAGCCTTACAACATCAAGAAGCTGGGCGATAGCATCAGACTGGCCATTGCACTCCAAAAGTAAAGGGAACCTCTAAAAATCAAGACTCCTCCCGGATTCACCCAAGGAAGGCTTTTGTGATCCATTCAATACGTTACGGGCTGGCTGTTAATTATGCCGGCATGATGTGTCTGGCGGTCGCCATCAATCTCCTGCCGGTCTTTCTCACCACCCTCAGCCATGAGTTCGGAGGTGTCCAGGGTTTGACCAATGAGCAATTGGGGCGGCTTGCCGGCATCACATTTGTCGGTCTGGTGGGAGGGATACTCATCACAGGCCCCCTGGCCGACCGGTGGGGTCCAAAACCGTTTGCCATTGGCGGGAACGGCCTGATAGTCCTGGGACTGCTCGGCTTGGGGCTGGCACCGGATTACATTGGCGTCTGCATTGCAGTTTTCATCATGGGGACCGGAGCAGGCATTCTTGACATGGTCTTGAGCCCCATTGTCTGTGCGCTGCAACCCCATCGGCGAACCTCTGCCATGAACTGGCTGCATTCCTTTTATTGCACAGGTGCGGTAATCACGGTCCTGCTCAGCGCGTTGACTTTGAAACTGGGTCTGCAGTGGAGAACTCTTTCACTCGCCCTCTCCATTCTTCCGGCTTTTGTGATGGGTGCTTTTGCCGTCATGAAAATGCCGGATCTGGTTACTGCGGGAACTGAGCGCATGCGGCTCCGGGATCTGATCAGAATCCGTTTCTTCCATGTCGCGCTTCTGGCTATTTTCCTGGGTGGCGCCGCTGAAGTGGGACTGGCCCAATGGCTGCCGGCATATGCGGAAACAACACTCGGATTTTCCAAGTGGACCAGCGGGCTTTCATTGCTTTTCTTTTCGCTGGCAATGGCTGTCGGCCGGATTTCCGTGGGGGTCATCGGCAACCGTGTCAACCCGTATACAGTCCTTCTGGTCTGCTGCGGGGGCTCTGCCCTGCTGTTCCTGGGATGCAGTTTTGCCCCTTGGCCGGGACTGGCATTGACGGCGTGCATGGTGGTAGGGATCACAGGGAGCTGCCTATGGCCCAGCACATTGGGGGTGGCGGCGGATCATTTTCCGCGTGGAGGCGCATCCATGTTCGGCTTCCTTGCGGCCTTTGGCAATCTGGGCTGTGTCTTCATGCCGTGGCTGATCGGCGTCATAGCGGATCATTCAAATCTGCGCTGGGGGCTTGCTTCGGCAACCCTGTGCCCGCTCCTCATGATTTTCCTCCTGCTCTGGATGCGCAAACAGGAAGAGGTCATGGCCTGAAGGGAAAATTTTCACAGGGGAAATAAAAAAAGGGAGGCTTTTTAGCCTCCCTTTAAATTTGACTGAGTTTGGGTTACTTGACAGCGTTTATTGAAATCTGAACTTCTTTTACATTAAACAAAAATGTACCCATAGCAACAGATGAAGTCATGTCAACAGATTTTGTTGCTCCCATCTCTTTGGCTTTCTTGGTTGCGACTCCGACAGCGTTGTCAAGCGTCACAGTGTCTTTGAACCATGCAACCGAACCGATTTTTTCCATATCACCGGTTGCTATAAACATCCAGAGGAAATAGAGCCCCCAGGTGTCTACATTAATGTTGGCAATGCTTTCATCGGCGCCAAGTGTCAATTTCTGTCCGTTAAGATTTTTGGAGGTAAGAAGGCTTGAGCATCCGACTACTGCGAAAAGAGAGGCCATGAGACAAAGTGCGATAAGTTTCTTAAGCATGTTTTTAACCTTTCAAATTTTGTTTAAAAAATGGTAATCAAACAATTTTAAATCAATTCGCCCTGTCCTGCCCTCCTTTCGCATTTCTTGAAGTTTCGGTGACTAACAACTAACGCTATACATGTGTGAAAATTAACGTTGTTATTTTAAATTTAAGGTATCATTGGGAAATATCAATATTGTATCACTTAAAAATAAAATTTTCTCAAACAATCCAGTTTACTGTTTTGGTGACCCGATAATGAAACGGACACTGCAAAGACCCAGCAATGAATAGAATTTACCGGATTGGAAACGGTAATCCGGGAGTTCGCCGAGATCATCAATTATTCTTCGCAGTTCAAGGCTGTTGTAGCT
>JBAZRS010000321.1:0-6500 GCA_041662825.1 Victivallales bacterium
CTTACGGGGTTAACTACAAACAATAAACTCTGGATTTGAGGCGAATTTGTTGGTAGTCAAGCTCGTAAGAGCTGTTCTAGGAAACCTTTTCGAGCAGGCTCTAGTTAGGCCCGTAAGGGCTGTTCCTTATCTTTCATGGATTACTATCCGAAAGAATGCAACTTGGTATTAATAAGAAGATATTCGGATCAGTTCACACCGTTTCGGTATTGGCAAAGAGCAGGAAATTTCGAAGTTTCGCAGGAGGATGAAATACGGGCATTTCATTTTCAGGACGCAATAGTCTGTTCGGCTTTCCGGTTCTTCTTTTTGAGCACGAAATAGATGTTTCTTCCGTAAATCATGAAGCCGAAAGCCTGTCCGATTATGAAGACAGGATCCTTGATGTGGATTGCATATATCAGAAGAAGCCCGCCTCCGATTATGCTCAGGTACCAGAAAAGGGAGGGGATTATGCTTTCCTTCGCCTTTTCGCTCGCAATCCATTGGACTATGAACCTAGCTGAAAAAAGAGCCTGTGCAGTAAATCCCAGAATCAACCAAAATGTATTCATTATAATAAAATCTCCTTAATTTTTTGAACGTTCCTTCGGATAAACCATCCTTCGCTTCATCCAGCAGACTGCGAAGGTGTCGGCAATTCCAACCCATAACCTGTTCCATATGCCGTATTTGGATATCCCCTTCACTCGTGGTCGGTGGTTCACAGGTATTTCAAATATTTTGTCATAGCCGGCAATCCTTACAAGAGTCGGTATGAAACGGTGCATTCCCTTGAAAACCGGAATGTCCTGAACGCAAACTCCCCTGAACGCGCGCAGCGAGCAGCCAACATCCCTGACATGTTCGCCGGTAAGAATATTCCTGAATCCGTTGGCAATCCTGGAGGCGACTTTCCTGAGCAGGCTGTTCTGCCTTTTGCTGCGTATGCCGTTCACCATGTCGGCATTTTCGGCAATCAGCTTCCTGACCAGTCCGGGAATGCCTGCCGGATCATTCTGCCCGTCACCGTCAAGTGTGACAAATATTTCGCCGGAGGCTTTTCTGAAACCGAACGCCATTGACGCAGACTGCCCGAAATTTCTTTCAAGGGTGAATAGCTTATGCCTCGGATCGGAAGCGCGGATCAGGTTCAGTTTCTGATTTGTACCGTCCGTGGAGCCGTCATCAACCCAGATGCATTCCCAGTTCCATTCGCAGGAGTTCATGGTCCTGCTGACTTCATCGGCCAGTTCCTGGACACAGTCGTTCTCGTTATACACCGGGATTATTACGCTAATTAATTTTATATCGTTGTTCATCGGTCTTCCTTTTGGTCATTACAAATCGGACTTACTTTATCCCTCCGCAAGCCTTAAATCAAAATGCAATAGCAATTAGTACTTTACACGTTTGCGTCATTTGCGTCTCTTGCGTTAAGAAATTTAACGCTAAAGGCGCAATAGTCGCTACAGTTAAAAGAGATTAAGCCAAAGTCGGTTAATTCAAAATTCAGCTCGATTGGCAGGATATCCAGCCTTCTCTTCCTGGCATATTACATGGGCGGATTTCGGCGCAGGGTATTTCAGCTGTGTTTACCAGAAGTTTTGAAAGCGGGACGAATTCTATCCCGGCATTCCGGGTCTTGACAAGGAAATCGCGGAAAATATCGAGGCACGCTATCCCTTCAGCTTCGGCGTGTATTGTGAGGACGTTCAACCTGTCGGGTTTCATAAGGGAGATGATATGGTCGTTGTAATTCTCTTTCGTGACGCCGTCGCATCCTATCAATTCATCGTATGTGGGCAGCGTGGTGGGGATCTGCGGTTGTGTTAATTTTTTTCCGCCGATGACCGGATAAAAAATATTGTAACCACGGCAATCGCTGTTGTAGGTGAAGGGGAAACCGCTCTTCTCAATCAGTACCTTGTCATTGCATTTCCAGCCCGGAACGGCGGAGCAGGTTGGTGTTTCGCCTGTTATCTCGGTCAGGATTTCGAGCCCCCGCCTGAGCGAGGTCCGCATTGATTCGGAATCCATCGAATCTATTTTCGACTGCCACTGGTGATGGTCCCAGGCATGGAGGCCTATCTCGTGTCCGTCATCATGTGCGGCCTTTATTACATGGCGCAGCTTATCGCCGATAATCGGGCCCTGCCAGAAGGTTCCCATGAAAATGATGTCCCATCCGTATAAACTGGCGGCCTTGGAGCGCAGCATCTTCAGGAGGAACTGCGGTTTCAGGAGTCTCCAGAGATGCCTGCCCATGTTGTCTGGGCCGACTGAAAAAAAGAAAGTCGCCTTTACGCCATGGGATTTCAGGAGTTTGCAGAGGGCAGGCACTCCAAGCTTTGTGCCCCTGAATGTGTCGACGTCTATTCTCAGCCCGGCTGTCATTTCTTCAGGCTTTCCTTCAGGAAGAAGTCGAGGGTTTCATCCACGGACCTGTCCAGCGGGATTCCGGGTTTCCATTTCACATATTTTGCGGCATTGGAAATTTTCGGTTTCCTGAACTGCACGTCCTGATAGCCTTGTCCATAATATGAAAGGCTTTCAACCACCTTGAATCCTGCGAACGGGGGGAACTTGCCGCGCATTGGGTGTTTCTCAAACTTGTCCACAAGTATTTTCGCCAGTTCGGCTATGCTGGCCTCGTTGACGGGATTTCCGATGTTGATGATTTTCCCGTTGCACAGATTGTCCTTGTCCTCAATGATCCTGAAAAGGCATTCTATACCGTCCGCAAGATCCGTGAAACATCGTTTCTGCTGTCCACCGTCAATGAGGAGGATGGGTGTGCCTTCGACCAGGTTCAGGATAAGCTGTGTTATCGCCCTGGAACTTCCTATCCTTGCCGAATCCAAAGTGTCGAGTCTCGGTCCGACCCAGTTGAACGGCCTGAAAAGGGTGAACTTCAATCCTTCTTTCTGGCCGTACGCCCATATCACCCTGTCCAGAAGCTGCTTGCAGCAGGAGTAGATCCACCGCTGCATCCTTATCGGGCCGAGTATGAGTTTCGAGTTGTCCTCGTCGAACTCCTCTTCGTCGCACATGCCGTAAACTTCGGATGTCGACGGGAAGATGATCCTCTTGCCGTATTTGACGCAGTAGCGGACAATCCGAAGATTTTCTTCGAAGTCGAGTTCGAAGACGCGGATCGGGTTCCGGGTGTATTCGATCGGGGTGGCGATCGCCACAAGCGGGATGATGACGTCGCATTTCCTGACATGGTACTCGATCCATTCGCGCTGGATTGCAATGTCTCCCTCGCTGAAGTTGAAATTCGGCTTTCCGATAAGGTGCTGCAGGTAGTTTGAACGGAGATCCATGCTGTGGACCTCGTATCTGCCGTCCTGGAGGAGTTTTTCGCTCAATGCGCTTCCGATGAAGCCGTTCGCCCCGAGGATAAGCACGCTTTTCTTTCTTTCGCGGCGGATTGCGGCGGATGCGTCATTGCTGAGTTTCATGCCTTTCACCAGCATGCAATCCAGGGCGAGCTGTTCTCCGCTCATGTAGAGGCCGCCTTCTGTTTCACCGAAATCAACCCTGAGGGCTCCGTTTCCGCATGCGATGACAAGAGGGGATGATGAGATTATCTCTCCCGGACTGTACTTTTTGGTGGCTGTAACCTCGGTAACTTCCCAGAAAATATATTTCTTCCCGCCGATGAAGGTGAATGCTCCCGGGAAAGGCCTGGTGACGGCCCTTGCCAGATCCCTTATCTGCGTGGAAGTCTTTTTCCAGTCTATCTGACCGTCTTTCGGTTTCCGCCCGCCGAAATAGGACGCCTTCGAGTTATCCTGCTGGATGCGCCTGGTTTTTCCGGTCTTCAGTTTCGGGATGAATTTCTCCAGCATCTTCGCCGCCGCCGCATCAGCCTTGCGGTGGAGCGACAATGCGGTGTCCTTGGAGGATATGGTGATTTTCTCCTGTGCCACGATGTCGCCGTCGTCGGGCCGCGGGGTCATATAGTGGAGGGTGACGCCTGTTTCCTTTTCCCCGTTCACTAGAACCCAGTTTATCGGGCAGCGCCCCCTGTATGCCGGGAGGCGGGATCCGTGGAGGTTGAGGCAGCCTTGCGGTGGTATTCCAAGGATTGCGGGCTTGATCATGTCCCTGTAATAGAAGGAAAAGATGATGTCGGGTTTCAGGGACTCTATTTTCTTAACCCATACGTCGCTGTTCACGTCGGCCGGGGCGTATACGGGGATTTTGTATTTTGAAGCCGTCTCCGCGGCGGATCTGAACCAGATGTTTTCCTTCGGGTCGTCGCTGTGCGTGAATACTGCGGCGACGTCGAAGCCGTTTTTGACGAGAGATTCTATCCCGGTGCAGCCGATGTTGTTATATGCGAAAACGACAGTTCTCATTGATGTTGCGCTCCTTGCGGTTTAGTCAGAAGTTTCATTTGCCGGCCTTGCCGAATCTTTCCTTGACGAAATATCTTGGCCGGGCCCTTACGTCATGGTATATGCGTCCGATATATTCTCCGAGCAGCCCCATTCCGATGAACTGGGCCCCTATGAATATGAACAGTATCGCGAAAAGTGTGAACACGCCTTCGACAGCCCAGTGGGGGCCGTGAATAATCCGCATCGCCATGAGGAAAAGTCCGAACGATATCCCGCAGAAGGATATTATTCCCCCGAGAATGCTGAGGAGGCGCAGGGGGAAGGTGGTCATGCTCGTCAGGAGATCGAACTGCAGGTTCAGGAGTTTCCAGATGTCGTATTTCGACTCGCCGGACAGGCGCCTGGAGTGGGAGACTTCGACCTCGGTCGTCCTGGCGGCGAAAATATTCGCCAGCACCGGTATGAACGTGCTTCTTTCATTGCACTGGAGGATGGCGTCGACTATGTTTTTCCTGTATGCCCTTAGCATGCAGCCGTAGTCGTGCATGATTACGCCGGTGACCTTGCGCACCGTCAGGTTTATCAGCGACGATGCTGTTTTCCTGAACAGGCTGTCGTTTCTCGGCACCCTTACGCTTCCGACGACATCATAGCCCTCCCTGATTTTTGCAACGAGTTTGGGGATTTCCTCCGGCGGGTTCTGCAGGTCGGCGTCGAGTGTGACAACAATATCGCCGGCGGCTTCTGCGAATCCGGCGAGGACAGCGGAGTGCTGCCCGTAGTTCCTGTTGAGGACTGTTATCCTTATATTATCGGGATTCTGTTCCGCCGCCTGTTTCAGGATAAGCGGAGACTTGTCCTTGCTCCCGTCGTCCACGAAGATGATTTCGAACTTTCCGCCCATGCCGGAGCATGCCGCAAGACATCTGCGGATGAGCTCGTCCAGGTTCGATTCCTCGTTGAAGACCGGAATTACGACTGAAACCAAATCATTTTCATTCATGTAGATGACACCTTGTATGATTGAAGCGTTAATCTAGTTCCGCCCCGACTATTTTCCAGGCGGTAATGTTGTTTCTTCCCTGTCCTGCAAAGTAACCCTTTTCGGCAAAGAGAGGGGAATCCTTTGTTTTTTCGGGGAGAACTTCCATGAGTTTGTCCGCATATTTGTTGAAAGATATTACGATTTTAGGATCTTTGTTTTCGGTGATGAACTTCTTGACATCCTCCGGTGATTCGAGGATCTTGAAAGGCTCTTTTCTGCCTATGTAGAACTGCATGTTCACAGGCACCTTTATGAAAAATGCGGTGTTGGCGGCCGGGACTTTTGCAATCTCGGTTTTGAGGGACGCCGACGTGCTTCTGTTTGTGGAGAAGGAGGTCAGGGCCGGGAATTGGAAGCAGTAGAAGGCGCCCGTAAGCAAAAGCACTGAAAGTATCAGCGGGGCGGTCTCGGAACTGGAGCCAGTGATTTCCGCCTGCATCTCGCGCAAGGAGCCCTTCACGAAAAAAACGGCAATCGCCAGCACGCCGGCAATGGGGCCTGAAATGTAAAGGATCAATGGAAGCGGGGCACCGGACATCTTTTCCATGATAAGACAGGCTATGGGGCTTGCGATCGCGGCAATTCCGGACACAAGCAGAAGCCATTTGAAGGTGTTGTAAAATATGTTTTTCCATTTGAAAAACTCGCTGTGGAATATGATGGCGGTCAGGATTGCACAGAATGGGAGGATCGGCATGATATAGTAGACCCGCCTCGATCCTGAAGCCGTAAAGAACATGAAGATTAGCAGGGAAGTGAGCAGGAGCCAGACTGTGTTTTTATCCAGTCTCCTGAATCCGTAAAAGGCGCCAATTACCGCTCCGATGAAAATGAGCGACCATGGAACCAGGAGCTGCGGCAGGTAGTAGAAGTAGACGAAGAAAGGCTCCTTGTGGTCGAAGGGGTTGACGAATCGCTGGATGTTCTCCCTGAAAACAAGATAAAGGCCGTCGGATGTGTAGCCGGAGTTCGTCATTGACGCTAATATGAACGGGAGGAGATATACCGCAAAACCAACGATCATGCCGACAACATGCGATATGCAGATGTGTTTTTTCCATGTTCTGAAGACCAGCACATCGGCGAAAACGGCAATCAGCGGAATGGCGACGGCGCCAAGCCCC
>JBAZRS010000322.1:0-6468 GCA_041662825.1 Victivallales bacterium
GAACGGGGTCGGTCCCGAAGGCTATTCCGCCGGCCTTGATGTTCGGGCACGAAATGTTTATCTCAAGTGCGGATATCCCGTCTTTCTCCGCTTCAAGGCGAGAGGCGACTTCACAGTATTCTTCAATGCTCCTCCCCCAGATGTTGACAATTACGGTCGCCCCGCATTTCTTCAGAAACGGCATATATTCCTGTCCGTGCAGGAACTTTTCGACGCCGGGATTGTGCAGCCCAATCGCGTTCAGCATTCCGCTTGAGGTTTCCGCGACACGCGGGGTGGGATTCCCTTCCCAGACGAAAGATGAGATTCCCTTTACGACTACGGCGCCGAGTTTCGAAATGTCGAAATAGTCGTTGTACTCGCTGCCGTATCCGAAAGTCCCGGACGCCGTCAGCACCGGATTTTTGAGCTTGAGTTTTCCAAGATCAGTCTTGAGATCCGCCATTTTTTCACCCTGAAAATTAAAGGATTCATTAAATTTTCACAGGCAGGCGCCTGTGAGAAAATTTAGTGATTAAGGTAAGCGGATTAAATTTGTTTTCAAAGTGGAATCATACCTCTTTCGAACTTTAGCTGTTTTTCAGATGCAAATTCTGTATTGTATTCCACTGAAGGGGCGAAAAAAACGAAAAGATTGAAAAGGATAAACGGGAGAACTATATTTTAGATATTATGACAAACACTATACAAATTTCACAGATGTCCCGTAAGGAAAAAATCCAGACTATGGAAGCAATATGGACCGATTTGTCCAAGGATGACTCAGATGTTGAGTCACCTGCGTGGCACAAGGAAGTTCTAAAGGAGACTGCGGCTCGAGTTGCTTCCGGTAAAGAGCAAATTATTGACTGGACAACTGCAAAGCGTGAGCTCAGGAAGCGATTTGAATGAGAATTAAAATCCTTTTTTCAGCCATAGAAGACCTGTATCTTGGCCGAGTCTTCTATGAGAAACAGGGAGATGGTTTGGGCGAGTACTTTTTTGATACACTATTCTCTGATATTGACTCGCTCACACTATACGCGGGAATACACCTCAAAATATTCGGTTACCATCGACTTCTGTCTAAAAGATTTCCCTACGCCGTTTACTATAAGAATGAAAACGATCTGATTGTGATTTACAGAGTTCTGGATCTCCGTCGGCATCCGGATCGAATTCGGCAATCCTTGCATTAGGAGCTGACCGTTCCATAAAACTGCAAATTTATATTTTTGTGTCTATAGTTTGTTTCGTATTTCGTGCTTCGAATTTCTAATTTTACATTATGACCGAAGGGAAAAAATATATGTGCTGCAGATGCGTACAGGTGAAAAAGCTTGATGAGATTGTCAGATGGTGGGGCGAACAGCTTGAAGTCCTGATAAGTCTTTCCGAATTCAAGACTTCCTTCAATGTGTCGCCGGGGCAGATGCTGCCGGTGATCTTCAGCCGTGCCGGACATTCAGCTTTAAGTCTGATGAGATGGGGGCTTCCCGCCGGTTTTCAGCAGAAGGAGAAAGACCATGAATTTATTTCATACAACGCCAGGATTGAAACCGTACTGCAGAGGAAATCCTTCAGCCAGCTGATGCGGGGCCGGAGATGCACTGTCCTCTGCAACGGCTATTACGAATGGAAAAAGGAGAACGGCAAGAGCATCCCGTATTTCATACATTCGCCCGGAATGTCAATTCTCCCCCTTGCGGGATTGTGGACGGAATCCGCAGACGGCAGGGAAATGTGCTTCACCGTGATCACAAGGAATGCAAGAAGGAACATCGCCCATATCCATGACAGGATGCCGCTCATCCTATCCGACGAGAAGATTGAGAAATGGATTGACAGCAAATATTTCCCGACGGATCCAGAAGAGGAGTTTTCAGATCAGAAGAACAAACTCGAGTTCCATGCGGTTTCGACAAAGGTCAATTCCTCCAGATACGATTCAGGCGACTGTATCGAAAAGGAAGAGTACCCGGAGCAGGGCCAGCTGTTTTAAGTCGAGAACAGACGTAATCCAAAGAACATATCATTCCTACTTATGAAATCCTGAACAGGATTTCATTTTTCAATGACCGTCATCCTGATTTTGAACTCCACTGATTCGTCGGGCTTGAGGATCTTCAGCGTCTTGAATTTATCCTTTTCGGCGGTCTGGCCTTCCACATGGCAGTTTGCGGGTTCGAGTCCGACGACATATTCGCCTTCTCCGGTCATCTTCCATTCGGTGAGGAACGGAAGTTCCTTTTTCCTGTAGGCGACTTCGAAGCCTAGGCCGAGTTTTTCATTTGAGAGCGTGCATTTTGCGAACCCGTCCCTGTCAACAGGAATATCATGGTAAAAGCACTGTTCCCTGAAATTCTTGAGCGGGCCTGTGAATTTGTCCCATTCATTGATTCCTTTGGCGGCAATCTCATCTCTCGGGACAACATTGTGTTTCTTTGTCTTGATGACTGAATTTTCCGAAAGCAGGGGGAATCCGAGATTTATATGGTAGAGGAGCATTAGCGGTGTCGGCCTGAAGCCTTCGTTTTTCACCAGATCCGTGATTTCAATTGAGTTTGAGCCGAGGGAAGTGGATATTGTCCTTTTCAGAAGGAGGTTTTCCCCGAAGAATTTCGCCTCGCGCATTTCGCCGCTGATCGACAGGGCGTATTTTCCGCCCGCCCATTCCTGTATGCAGGAAATCTTTTCTGCCGGAGTGTTGGACAGGAAACCGTGAAGCGGGAGATTCAGGGATTGGTCGGGAGCGCCAGCGTTAATGAGTCCGCAGCCTGTCATGAGTCCTCCACCCCAGTTTTTCAGCCAGCCGAGCCCTATGGGATTGTGATATGAGGGATGGCAGTATCCGTTGGCACCCATGATTGCGAGGGGAATCCCCTTGAAGCTCGCATGCATGATATCCATTCCGCGTTCCGGAACTACGGTGAAGGAAAGTCCGCTGCCTGTGTGGATGTCCGCGATTCTCATTCCGCGGCCTTTGCCGTCGGAGAGGACGGATTCCCTGACATAGGCCACCTGACTCATTGAACCGAGACGCCTTTTAAGTTCCGTTCCGGATAATTTTGAAAAGTCCATGCTCCGAATCTCCCATATAAGTGATGAATGATATTACTTTTTCCCCCGAGGAAAAAGTATCAAGGATAAATATAATCAGGGGAAATGAACACAAGAAAAAAAGCCCGCCATTTTACTGGCGGGCTTAATATTTCAACTGAGATAATCTCAGATTATCGTCTTGGTCTGAAACCGCCTCTGTCTCCGCCACCGCCTTCGGTTTTCTCGCGGGCTTCATTGACTCTCAGGCTGCGGCCGCTGTAGTCTTTGCCGTTTGTGCCTTCGATCGCCTTGAGGGCGGCATCGTCTTCCATCTCGACAAAACAGAATCCGCGGGATCTACCTGTCTCTTTGTCTTTGATGATTTTCACCGAGTTCACTGCGCCGAATTCCGAATACATTGCGCTGACTTCCTCTTCAGTTGCTGTGAAGGGAAGATTTCCTACATAGAGGACCTTCATCGTTCATTTCTCCATTAACTTAAATTTACATTTCTATATTTTCAGAAACTGCGGTTTAACATGTCTGCCGAGTAGTCGTAGCACCTTTGGGTGTTCGTTGCAAAAGCCCTACTCAAACTGACAGACCGTGCTGATACTGCAGCCTGAAAATATTTCTAAAAGCCTGTACAATATCGGGGCAAGCCGTTTTTCCAAGGGCTTTTATGCAAAAAAACGATATTTTAATATTATTTGTCGCAAACTGGATTATTTTAACGCAATTTTTTTTTAACATATTTCAGGGAGGATAATAGATGCCGCTCTGCAGGCATATCGTTCTCGGCAACGGAAAATTCAGGTGCGTGATAAGCTTCCGGAAGGATTACAGGACCCCCCATATCACCGCATATCTGCCCAACCAGGGAAATTCCGAGGACACGAGGATACTTGCGCTGAAGGATCAGGATCTTCCGCTTTCGGGTGATCCAGACTTCATAAAGTCCACTGAAAGCGTCTTTCCCGGACGGCATGTCAAGATCAATCTTGAGATTCCCGGCAAAAGCCCTTTTTCATGGGAGCTTTGGGTGAACGAAGGGGATCAGTTGCTCTTTTTCAAGAACTCTGCCGGTAGAAACTATTCTCTCAAATGCGACCGTGAAAAGGCGACGTTCAGGCAGGCTCTTCCCTTCTTTGGAAACCCCCCGGCCAAATTCCCGCAGAGAAACCTGCGTTCCAATGTGATGATGCAGGATGCTGAACTTGCGGCAATCACAAATTCACTGGTCCCGGTTTTCTCGGCCACATTGCGGGAGGACGGCCGCTTTCCCGCAGGAACGCATAACGCCTACGGCGGAGCATGGATACGCGACGGAGTGATGTCGGCGGCCGGATGGGCCTATTCCAACTACGCGGAAACTGAAAAACTCCTGGAATACCTTTTTCTGAATGTCCCCCCCAAGGCCGGACAGCTGGAGGAGTACGGGATGATGGTCTTGGGAGTCTATCAGTACTGGTGCCATTCCGGGAACGATTCTTTTGTCGCGAAATTCGCAGACCGCATCAGGGATTTCGCATGGAAACCTTTCGAATTCCTGGATAACGGGCTCCTCGCCTCAAAGGTCGAAGGATACTGGGAGCGCACATATCTCGGCGAGGGGTATTCCTTCTCGCAGAACTGCTGGGCCGTCCACGCCGTCGACTGCTATCTTAAAATGTCGGAACACTTCAGATGGCAGGATGATTTCGATGTCCTAAGGGAAAAGAGGCAGATCGTCCACGGCAATTTATTCGACGGCAGGTTTAAAAGGAACGGATGTTTCGCGAAAAGGCTCCTGCCGGACTTCAGCATTCAGGACGATGCCCCGGTGGAAAGGTTTCTGTCGATGGGCGTGCATGCATACAGGGGTGAATATGCGAAACCTGAAGATCTGCTGCCGGGCAGAGGCGCCCTCAATCCCGACACGCAGACCTGCGCCTGCTGGCTATGGAATCTGATACCTGCGGAATCCCCTGAAGCACTCGCCACCGGAAATGAAATCTGGAAGCTCTGGAACCAAGGCTGGGATTCCGGCGTGCTTGAGCGCTATAATTACACAAGCGACTGCGACAGGGAGGTCGCCGGTCCCTGGTTCCTGGCCTCGTTCATGATGGGCCGGGCGTATCTCCTGCAGAACGACTATCTGCGGACTTCGCAGATCATAGAATGGGGGAGACGGGAGTTCAACGGTTCCGGATGGGGCGAGCGGATCTCGAAGTCGCACAATCCCCTGGATCCGAACCGCTACGTCCACGAAATCCTCAACTGGCCGTCCGGCGAATGGCTCATGATGGTCTACAGGGAGGGGGCCGGCCTTTATCCGACCGAGGACGGGCTCCGCATTTCACCGCATCTGCCAAGGAAATTCAACGGGATCAGGATTCAGAATTACATCTACCGAGGTTTCACCTATAATATTGTCTACCAGGGGGTCGGAAGCGAAGTTCGCAGGTTCAATTTCAACGGTCGCCAGCTGAGTTCCAACCTCATGCCCCTTGAAAACGGAGATGTCGAAGTCATAATGAAGAACTGACGGATTTCATGTGAAGAAATCAGGGTTCTTTCGCGTCATGAAACTGGCAATGGAATCGGATTCGTGTATATTCCCCGTTTAGATTTTCCGGAAAGAACACATGATTGCCGTAAAAAAAGGTGAATGCCATTTACAGTTTTAAAGCAAAGAAAGGCGATGATAAGGACAGCGATGCGTACGTGGGAAACGGCCCGTCTTTCTGGGTGATCCTTCTGATTGTGTCCTGCATCATGGTCTTGCTTGTCTCGCTTTTCGCATATACGCAGAAAGCCAAGATCATTCCGGTGCCTGAAACCAAGAAGGAGCTGAAGCCGGAAGCGGGAGCCAAATGGGCCGGCAGGAAGTCTTCGCCGAAAAGCGCGGACGAATACAAGCTCATCTCCGCCAATTGCGCACTTGCCGAAGAGCATCTCAAATATGACAGGCCTGTTCAGGCGAAGGAGGCGGCCATGAAGGTGCTGGCTGCCGGGATTGATGAGGGGGACCAGCTCTGGGGCAGGGCTGTTGCAGTTCTCAACAAGGTCAATTCGCTTGTCATATCAACGGATTTGCCCGACCCGGAAAAGAAATCCTATGTGGTGCAGAAGGGCGACAGCCTGGCGAAAATAGCCTCGGATTCCAATATGACACTCGACCTGCTTGTGAAATGCAACGGGCTGAATCCGGCCAGTCCGGTGATACGTTCCGGCAAAACTCTTAAGCTTTTTAAAGGAAATTGGAAGCTGGAAGTTAGTAAAAAACGTTTTAAACTTTATCTTTACAACGGTGATAATTTATTTAAGGTTTATAATATAGGTATCGGAACGCAGGAAAAAACTCCTGCCGGGACTTTTGAGATTGACTCCAAGCGGAAGGAGCCTGTCTGGACTAAGGACGGGAAGCAGATACCCTACGGGTCAAAGGAGAACATCCTGGGGACA
>JBAZRS010000323.1:0-3046 GCA_041662825.1 Victivallales bacterium
ACAAACACCCGCACCTCCAGGGCGGCTTCATATGGGAATGGATCGACCACGGTCTCCTGAAAGATTCCGCCGAAGGCCAGCCGTTCTACGCCTACGGGGGCGACTTCGGGGACGAGCCGTCCGACAAAAATTTCTGCATAGACGGCCTGCTCTTCCCCGACCGTTCCCCCAGCCCAGCCCTCAATGAGATAAAAAAAGCAATGGAACCGGCACGGCTTATTCCGGTAAATCTGGAAAAAGGAATCTTTCAAATCCATAACCGGCTCGATTTTTCCAGCCTGGATTTCCTGGAGCTGCACTGGTCCGTCTTGCGGGATGGCGAGAGACTGGAACACGGAATATTGACGTTGCCGGCAGTCAGCCCGCGTCAGAACGCGGAACTGTGCATTCCCTATAAGATTCCGGCTCCGCGTCATGCTGATTCGATCTGCCACCTGAACCTGGACTTTCTCCTTAAAGAGAAAACACCCTGGGCTAATAAAGGGCATGTTATGGGCTGGTGTCAATTTGAACTCCCAGTCAGGCAGATTTGCCAGTCGCCTCTGCCGTCAACCCAGCATCACAGATTGAAAACGGAGATGGACGACGAGTCCCTGGTAATTTATGGAGACGAATTCATGTTTACATTTGACCGGCGCATGGGGACATTGGCCCACTGGCAGGTTCAAGACCGTTCCCTCCTTGAATCCGGTCCGGAACTCAATGTCTGGCGCGCCCCCATCGACAACGACGGTGTTCACAGGCGGATGAACAGGGCGGGACAATGGAATAACGCACGCCTGTTTGAAATGTTTTTCCATCCCCGTGCGATGGAATATGAAATCGACGGACAGGACACTGTCATTGTCTATGTGGAAGGTCAGATGCTGCCGCAGGCGTACAGCATCGCCTACGACTGCCAATATGTTTATACGATCATGAGCGACGGGCGCCTGTTTCTTGATCTGCTGGCGACACCTTACGGAGACTGGCCGGAAGTGGTCGGACGGCTTGGAATTAAAATGACTTTGCCGAAGCATATGGATCGCGCCGAGTGGTTCGGTCTCGGGCCTGGAGAATGTTATCCTGACAGTAAGGCTGCTGCGCGCACGGGGCATTACCGGGCGAACGTGGATGAACTTCATACCCCCTATGTTTTCCCGCAGTCCAACGGAACCAGAGTCGGCAGCAGGCGTCTTGCATTGCGTAACAATGATGGTTTCGGCCTTGAGGTGATTGGCAAAGATGAATTTGCATTCAGCGCCAGCCGTTTTTCAGAACTCGATCTTGCCCGGGCGGCCCACACTGTGGATTTGCGTGACTCCGGGCGCATCCACCTCAATCTGGATCATGCTGTTCGCGGTCTGGGGAGCGCCAGCTGCGGACCGGAACCCGAGGAGTGCTATGAATGCCGCCCCCGCCAATTCGGCATGCGGATGCAGATGTCGCCAATCATGCCCAATGAGCGCCTGATGGAAAATGCCGCACAATGGATCGATACACCGGGCAGTTTTGCGAGTCACTGCAAGAAACGCGCGCCGAAACCGCTGGCAGAAACGTTCAACCGTAAAAACGCCGTGCCCGCAGAAGAGAATTTCGCGTGCTAGACCTATAAATGAATGAGGCTGTCAAAGATATGTTGAAAATCATTTCAGGAATAGTAGCGTGAAAACAGGAAACAATGGAAATAACAATGTCTGAAAATAATCGGAAACTGGCGCTGCCGACGCCGTCGCAGGCGGCATGGGCGGATGAGGAGATAGGGGTAATCATCCATTTTGACATGCAGGTGTTTGAGCCGGAATACTCGTTCCGCAAGCAATGGGGCTATACTCCTGACCCCAATATTTTCAATCCTAAAGGGCTGGACACCGACCAGTGGATTGAGGCTGCGAAATCCGCAGGGGCGAAATACGCAGTGCTGGTAGCCAAGCACTGCAGCGGATTCTCGCTGTGGCCGACCAAGGCCCATTCCTATTCTGTGGCCTCCAGCCCATGGCGTGGCGGCAAAGGCGACATTGTGGCCGATTTCATCAAGTCATGCGTGAAGTTCGGACTCAAACCCGGCATCTACGCCAGCGCCTCGTGCAACGCTTATATGCGGGCCAACGATCCGGGCAAAGTGGTTTCAGGAGATCCGGAGTTCCTGAAAAAATTCAATGCCTCGCTTGAAATGCAAACTGGAGGTAAAGGCGGCACAATTTGGGGCACGCCTGCCGAGCAGGACAGATACAAGCGTATTGTCGAAACTCAGTTGACCGAACTATGGGGCAACTACGGCAAACTCTTCGAGCTCTGGTTCGACGGCGGGGTGATTCCAGCAGAACAGGGCGGACCGGATATCGTGCCGATCATGCGCAGACTCCAGCCTGATGCCGTGGTGCTCGGCGGACCGCACGGCTGGCCCAGCCTTCTGCGCCACGTCGGAAACGAGCGCGGGGACGTGACCGATCCTTTCTGGAGCACAACGCACGACCTGGTTGATACGGATGGCACGGTGGAGATTGTCGGTTTGGGCGGAACTCCCGACGGAAGACTATGGGCGCCCGGCGAAGCGGACATGCCCAACCGCGATCAAATCAAGGCATTCCAGGGAGGCTGGTTCTGGCGCAAGGGCGATGAGCAGTTCCTCTATTCCCTGGACCACCTGACGGAATGCTATTTTTCCAGCGTGGCTCGCAACACCAATCTGCTTCTCGGCATGGTAATTGACAATCGGGGTCTTGTTCCTGAGCCCGACCGCAAACGCTTCGCCGAGTTCGGCGAGCAGATCAAAAAGATCTTTTCAAACCGGGTAGCCTCCGTTAATGGCGACAGCAAAACACTCACAGTTGAAATCCCTCATGGCAAAGCTGTCAACATGATTTCAATCATGGAGGATATCAAGTTCGGCGAGAGGGTCAGAAAATACAAAGTCGATGCCCTCTGTGAAGACAAATGGATTAAAATAGCGGGTGGAACCTGCATAGGCCACAAACGCATTGAACGCATTGGAGCTGTCAAAGCTTCAGAACTGCGGCTGACAGTAGAAGAATGCGCTGACACTCCAAAAATCAGAGACTTCAGC
>JBAZRS010000323.1:3056-6466 GCA_041662825.1 Victivallales bacterium
GCCGACGAGAAGCTCTTCAACGTTTCAATGGACTTGGCGCAAAGAAGCCGACTGAACATTTTCAGGGACAAAGCCGGCATGGTACATATCAAATGCTCCAATCCTGAGCTGTCCGTGAGATACACTGCAAACGGTGCGGAACCAGACAGCTCCGCACATTTGTACGAAAAACCTTTCCCGCTTAAAGACGGCGGTACTGTGAAGGCTCGCCCCTTTATCAACGAGATGAATTGCGGTGAAATAAGGAGTTGCGGAATATCCGAGGTCACTTTCGGATGTGACAGATCCGATTGGAAAGTGCTTAGCGTGAGCTTGGAAAGTCCGTTTAAAAACGGCGGGTTCGCAGACTCGGAACATTTGCTGAACGACGACCCATCAACTTACTGGCACACATATCACACCGACATAAGCAAGAGCGCTGCTCCGCATGAAGTCGTACTGGACATGGGGCAAATGCGGAAAATAGCAGCGTTCACATTCCTGCCGAGGGGCGCTGAAGGCACTCCCGACCAATATGAGTTCCACCTGAGCCGAGACGGCAAGAGCTGGAAGCTCGCCGTTGCCGGCCATTTCGAGGGACTCAAGGCGGATGCCGGAATGCGCCTTGTCAAATTGGACACTCCGATGACCGCTCGCTATCTGCGCTTCATCGCCAAGCATGTCCTCGACGATGTGGATTACGTGGTCGTCGCCGGGATAGGCGCAGTAGAATCGAAAAAGGACTGAAGGATATGTTGAAAATCATTTCAGGAATTGCGGAAGGACAGGTTCTCCAGAGGAGGGATGACGGTTTCGCCGTGGCTGAAATCAAAGTTTTTTCAGATTCTGCCGGGAAACTGTCAATCTTCATGAGGAGACAGGATAACGGGTCGCGGGCCGGTCGATTTGTCGTTTCTGTAGATCGAAAGAGTTGTCTCTTCAACGCAATCCTGAGCGAGCTTCCTGTTGGCGGGCCATATGAGCTTTGTGTTTCCGCAGGTCCTGAAAAAATACATGTCAAAGACATATATGTCGGCGATGTCTGGCTCCTGGGCGGACAGAGCAACATGGAGGGAGTTGGACGCATGGCAAAACCAGGTCGTCCCAATCCGCTTATAAGGGCCTTTTACATGGACAGGGTATGGAGACTCGCGAAAGAGCCGCTGCATGTCCCGACGGATTCGCCGAATCAGGTGCATTACAGTGGAATCAATACCTCCAAAGCCAGAGAGCGCTGGCGCGAGCTTTCAAAAGGACGCTGTGGTTCAGGCATTTTCTTCTCCATGGAGATGCTCAAAAGGAGCGGGAATGTCCCGCAGGGACTTATATGTACTGCTCATGGCGGGACTTCAATGAGTGATTGGGATCCGGCATTGCGCAATAAAAACGGGAAATCGCTTTATGGATCAATGCTCATGTCATGGAGGGCGACAGGGCAACCTCTAGCTGGGGTTCTCTGGTATCAGGGTGAAAATGACGCTTCCGGCGACGCGCCGAAGTCCTATTCGGAAAGGATGGCAAGATTCATCAAGGCAATCCGCCGTGATGTAAAACAACCCAGGCTGCCATTCATCTTGGCACAGTTGGGCAGATATCATACAGAAGACAGTGATCCATCCGGCTGGAAATCCATCCAAAATCAACAGCTCATGCTGGCAAAGACAATACATGATCTTGAATGCGTTTCGACGATTGACCTTGAACTGGACGATTGCATACACATAGGTCTGGCCGGACACAGGCGGCTTGGAGTCCGTTTCGCTCGCATGGCCGACAGACTTGTCTACGGGAATAAAAAGGAACTGCCGCCACCCCAGCTCATATCAGCAAAAAGAATTAAAGGGAACAGACACTTGGAACATGGGATCGTAGTCGTCGAGTTGCTTTTTAAAAATTCGGTCGGGGGATTTCGTTCGTCGGGAACACCGTGTGGTTTTGCGTTTGTTGATGAAAAAGGAGTTGAAGTTCCGGTGATCTACAAGACGACGCTTGAGGGGAACCTCGTCCGGATAGAGGCGATGAACCGCGGAAAGCTGCTTTCATATGACTTGGTCTACGGGGCAGGCTTTGCACCCCGCTGTTCGATAACAGACGGACGCGACATGGCTCTTCCTGTGATGGATAAAATAAAGATTGAAAACATGGAGCAGGACGGATTTTTTGTCCTGGACTGGATGGTGTCCGATTTACTTCCGTCTCCATCCGACTTCCTCTCGCTTCCCTTGCCCGACATGACAATTGCAAAAACATTTTCAAAACGGGTTTTCAAGGCGCCGTTCTTCAATCTGTCGGGAGAAGTAGCCGGACGTTCCGGAATGGTTTACGGCATGGCAAAAATAGAAGCGCCTCAGGACATCGACGCAAAGTTTTTCATCGGATATGACGGGCCATTTAAATTATGGCTAGACAGAAAACCGATTTTCCAGGATATGGAAGGTCTGAATCCCATTATCATCGACGTACACGAGCTCTGCGTCCGCCTGTCAAAAGGAATCCATGAGATTGTTGCGGCATATGACAACAACAACGGCATGGGCTGGGGATTCGCGCTGAGAATATCTTATCCGAAAAAGAAAAAATGTAAGCAAGTCATTTCTTAGCCGAAATGGCAAATATATCCATTTCAGGCTATTTTAAAATTTGAGAACTAACAAAAACTGAAGGCAAAAAATGCCTTCACGGAATCAGGGAGGATTATACATGCAGTTGAAGAAAGTTTTAGTGACTGGCGGATGCGGGCTTGTCGGCCGCACACTCGTGCCAATGATCCGGAAGGAATTTCAGGTCACTCATCTCGAGATGTGCGACCCCGGTGACGGACTTCCGTTCATCAAAGGGGATTTGCGCAGCTCCAAGGATGTGGCTAAGGCGTGCGAGGGCATGGATGCGGTCGTACACATAGCCGCCTTGCACGGAGCCGCATGGAACAAGTCGGGCGACGACGTGGGGTTCGAAGTCAACGTCATCGGCACCAAGAACATTCTGGAATGCGCCGTCAAGGCTGGGGTGAAACGGGTCGTGTTCACCTCCTCCATCTGGGCGACCGGGCACGACAAGCCCGCCCCGGCGTATCTTCCAATAGACGAAAATCTGCAACGCGAGCCGGACGAAGTCTACGGCTTGACCAAGATCCTCGGCGAGCATATGTGCGCCTATGCCAGCGCCAAACACGGTATCAGCACCATCGTCCTGCGCCCCGGCGGCATCCGCACGGCTGAGAGCTACGCCCCCCGCATCGCCGGACTGCTCGCCGGTTGCGTCGATGTGCGCGACGTCGCCCAATCCCAACTCCTAGCCCTGCGCGCCCCCGATACCATGAAGCACGAAGTCTTCATCATCACCGCCGACACCGCCGAGTTCTCTGGTCGCATTTCCGAGCTCGCCGGTCCCAACGCCGAGTGGTACACCGTGGAAAAGGCCAAACGCCTCCT
>JBAZRS010000324.1:0-363 GCA_041662825.1 Victivallales bacterium
CCATTCCGCCTAAGCTGTGCCTGAGCCACCACGCACCAGCACAATGGCGGGAACCTTGCCGCCTTTTTTCGCCTCCTGGGGGATGCCGTAGTAGGCGAACACTTTGGTAGGATTGCCATGGTAACGCGGGCCATCGTAATAAATCGCCTGAATCCCGGCTGATGAGAACCACATACCAGGTTCTGCAGGCACGCTTGCGGGGATTTCATTGAGGTACCTTTCTTCAACGACGATCCGTTGGAGAGGCTGTCCGGAGCGTTGGGCGGAGTCCTCTTTTTGTAACGGAACGGCAGGTTGTGAAGAGGACGGAGCCTGCCCTTTTCCGGATTCCAGAACCTGGTTCACCCGCACCAGTTCGTCATG
>JBAZRS010000324.1:373-6426 GCA_041662825.1 Victivallales bacterium
CTTTCGTATCTTGAAGCCGATCTTGCGTGTCTCCTGAGAGGTGACTGTCACGGTCAAGACTTGCCAGCCTTCTCCCCAGGGGCCTCGTGTTGCAAAGGGCGAATCCATCTCGACGCATGCTTCTCCCCTGAACCAGGCGGACTGCTTGAGGGACATTACGATGGGGGTTCGGAAATATTCCCCGTTTTCATTGCGGAAAGCGGAAACCTCCTTGGCGAACACCAGAACTAGGGTGAAGGTTTGGAGGGTTTTGTTTTTTACCGACCAGGTGATTTCATCGGACTTGAAGGAGAGGCCCATGGCGGTTTTGTCTCCTTCAATTGAGAGAACACCGCCTCCCGGGGAAGTGACTTTTCCAAAACCGAGGCCTTTGTTGTCGGCGTAAAGATAGCAGCCAGCCTTTGAAATGAATTCGATGTCGCCAGCTTTGAGCGATTTAATCTTCCCGTCCGGGTCTATTGCCACCGAATAAGCCTGTGTGCTGACGGTGTATTTCCCCTTGTCCTGCGTGATGACAGGATCGTCGCTGAAGCAAACTATTGAAGTGAATGCCAATATCATAGGCAAACACTTGATCATATACAATCCAAGACGCATATGCCACTCCAATTATTCGAGGCAATTTCAAAATTGCCTCTTTTAAGCTGATTTCAAAATTTGGAGTACACGCTTTAGCGTGCATAACACTTTGAATGCCAAGACATACTAAAGTATGTACTCCAAAGTGTGAAATTCCCGAAAAACATTTTTTGGACACTTTTGCAATCAGCTCAAGGAGTTTCAAAGAGTTGAACATCCAACATTCAACACTGAACATCCTCCGTCGCTAAGAAGCTATGGGGGACAGGTCGAATTAAAATTGAATACATTCGAAGTTGGAAGTTCGATGTTCAAATTATTAAAGTTGCGGCGCTTTGGCCGCCTAATTTAAAAATATGCTCAATGCTCCGGAAGGGAAAACAAAATGTACAAGGCGATTTACGAATGTGACATGCACTGCCATACTCTGCGCTCGGACGGTAACGACACGCCGGAACAGCTCATCAATTCCGCAGCCGAGGCCGGGTTGAAGGTTATCGGGATAACGGATCACGATGTTCCCCCTCCGCTCAAAATATCCGTGGACGGTTCCGAACTCGACATCTGTGACTACGGCCGCTCCAAAGGGGTTGTTGTTGTTCCCGGATATGAGTTTTCATGCGACAAATGGGTCGAGGATGTCCATATCTGCGGTTACGGGCTCTGCTGGTCGGATCCGGGGCTCCTGTCGGAGGTGGATGCCGCGGCAAAGAGCAAGTCGAACGCCTACAGGGAGCTTTGCGAATGCCTTACCGAAAACGGTATGCCGATCGACTGGGAGGCGGATGTCCTGAGATGGGTTGACCAGAGTGGTGCCGTGCAAAGAAGGGATCCCGAAGAAGTCCAGCGGAAACATGTTTTCGAGGCGATGGCGGCTCGGGGGCACGTGAAATCCTGGAGCGACGGCAAGATACTTGTCCAGAGCAATCCCGCACTAAATATAAAACGCAGGAAGATCGAGGCGCTGTCGGCAATTGACCTGATTCATAAATGCGGCGGTATCGCCGTGCTCGCACATCCGTATCTCATAGAAGAGGAAATTGAAAAACCGGGCGGGAGGCCCTGTTCGAGATACGAATACATCATGAGGCTTTTCGACGCCGGGCTTGACGGAATTGAAATCAGATATCCCTACGACAAGACATCATACAAGGGCGGCATGACGCCTGAGCAGATCGAAAAGGAAGTGAAGGATAAATTTCTGCAGAGGGCGCAGGTTGTCAGCGGCGGTTCCGACTATCATGCCGACCACAGGAAAAAGGATGCCAAGAAGATCAGGCAGCTCGGGGAAAAAGGGATAAGCCTGGAGGAATTCAACTTGGGATTTGGGAAGAAATTGAAGCGCAGGGGGAAAACTTAACCACAAAGGCACAGAGTTCGGAAGTTCGTAAATGCGAAAGTTCGGGAGTTGGGAGAAGAATGTGGAAAGCTTGGATTTACGAGCGTGCTAACGCTCCCTGGAGTGCGGCAATTTATTGCCGCCTTTAATGACGGAATTTATTCCGTCCAATATGAACTCCGCGAAATAAATTTCGCGAAGCAAGGCGGTAATAAATTACCGTACATACTCCAAGTGCGAATCTCGCAATTCGCAGAAGATGAAGGACGGATGATGGACATCAACATACTTTAATTCTTTGTGTCTCTGTGGTCAAATTAAAAATAAAACAAAAAAGGAGTTTAATATGCCGGACATTAAAAAGCTTGACAGGAAATCGCTTGCGAAGATGATGGATTTTTCAATTCTCCCCAAGGAGACGAGAAAGCAGGAGATCCTCGACGGATGCCGTGTGGCGAAGGAATACGGTTTTGCGGCGTTCTACAGCAGCAGTCCGTATTGGACGCCCATTGTCGCGAAAGAGCTGGCCGGGACGGATATCGAAATAGGGACGGGCATAGCCTTTCCCTTCGGTTCTGTTCCGCCGTCGGTGAAGGCTTTTGAGACTGAGGAGGCCGTGAGAAGGGGCTGCACGACTGTTGACATAGTTTTGAATGTCGGCGCCTTGAAGGACGGCGATTTCAAGACTGTGAAGGAGGAGTTGAACCTTTTTGCGAAAGCCGCAGGCGGCGCTCTGACCAAGGCGATTCTCGAGGTCTGCTACCTCTCGAAGGACGAGATAGCCGCCGGTTCGAAAATGATTGCCGAGGCGGGAATAAAATTCGCGAAGACTTCCACGGGGCAGTTTGAAGGGCCGTCTATCGAGCAGTTCCTGGTGATGAAGGAGGCGCTGAAGGGGACGGATGTCAGGCTCAAGGTTTCGGGTGTGAAGTTCCCGCGTCCGCAGAACGCCCTTGTTTTCATAATGGCCGGCGCGGAAAGGATAGGGACCCGCGCCGCACCTGAAATCGTAGATGCGCTGGACACGATGCGTTCCATTGGATTGTGCTGAGTAAAGATAAGCTAACCACAGAGGCACAAAGGCACAGAGCTTTGAAGATATTAAAGCAGGAAAATCCAATTGCACCGGGAAGGCGTGAGTAAACCGGTAATCGGTTATCAGTGAAGACGGATGACAGATGGCGGTAATCAGTAATCAGATGTTGATGGGGATTTTTAGTTGGAGTTCACAGCTTTAGCGTGTCTTTGTATTGAACAGATTGAAGTAATTCCAAAAGGTATGGCGTTTTCGCCGAAAACGCCTCGTGAGCCAGTTTCGGCGAAACTGTCATACTGAAAACATCGACAAAACATTTGTTATAATTTTTCGCAAGGAGAAAAAATGGGTAAATATCTTGCCGGAATAGATGCGGGCACCACTGGTGCGAGATGCGCAATTTTCGATGTCGAAGGAAATCACATTGCCTCGGCGTACCGTGAATACGGGGCTGTTTACCCGAAGGCCGGATGGGTCGAGCAGGACTCGAAAAAGATTATAGACGTCACATTTGAAACCTGCCGTGAAGCGATAAGCGGCTCTGGGATAAACGCCTCTGAAATATCCTCGGTAGGATTTTCCGCCCAGCGTTCGGTGACTATTGCGGTTGACGAAAAGGGGAAGGTCATAAGGCCGATGATTTCATGGCAGGATGCGCGGACCGCCGCCCAGGTCGAATTCATGAAGAAACACATTTCGCCCGAGGAATTCTACGAGAACAGCGGAGTTCCCATGGGGACGACGTGGCTGATAACGAAGATCCTCTGGATGAAGGAGAACGAGCCGGAACTTTTCGCCCGCACATCGAAATTCATCCAGCACCATGATCTTATACTGAATGCGTTCGGCGCCTCCGAATTCTACACCGACATTTCCGACATGGCCTTCTACGGGGTCTGGGATGTCAGGAAAGTGGAATGGAACCAGAAACTCCTGAAGATGTTCGGAATGAGTCCGTCGATGTTCGGGAAACCGCTCCGTTCGGGAATAAAGGTTGCGGAGATCTCAAAATCAGTTTCCGAAAAGACCGGATTCGCTGCCGGGACGCCAGTCTGCTCCGGTGCGGGCGACCAGAACTGCAGCGTCCTCGGCATGGGGGCGATAAAACCCAGGATTGCGACGGTTACGCTCGGAACTGCGGGACTCGCAATTTTAAGCACCGACAGGCCTCTCCCCGGTTTCGGCGGGATGATGATAACGAATCACATAATGCCGGGAATGTGGGAGGCGGAGGGATTGTCGAACGCGGCCGCCTGCTCCTTCCGCTGGTACCGCGATAACTTCGCCTGCCTGGAAACTGAAGCCGAAAAGAACGGCGGGGTGAACGCCTACGAGAAGCTCACCGAACTCGCCGCAACTGCTCCCGCCGGGAGCAGGGGGCTCCTGTTCATGCCGTATCTTGCTACTGCATGCACCCCGCACTGGAACCCGGACGCCAGGGCCGCGCTGATAGGGATGTCCCTTGCGCATGGACGCCCTGAGATCACCCGCTCCATCCTGGAGGGCATAACATTTGAAATAAGGGACATGATGGAGGCGTGGTTCAGCAAAGGGCTTGAAGTCGATTTCCTGCGTCTCGGCGGAGGCGCGACAAAGTCACAGCTCTGGTGCCAGATACAGGCGGACATCTACGGGAGGCCGGTACAACTTCTCAAGGTCGGGGAGTCGACCGCCCTCGGTGCCGCCATACTCGGGGGAACAGGCGCCGGCGTCTTCAAAGACATCGCTGAGGGCGTCAGCAGCATGGTCCATGTCTCCTGCGAAGTCGAACCCGACATGAAGAACAATGCGGTCTATTCCGAAATGTATCAGGCATACAGTGCCACATACAGGAGTCTCGCCGAAAAGACCTTTCCGCGCCTTGCCGCGATGCAGAGGTGAGGAGGGGGGGGAAGGGGGAGGTCGTTAGTCGTTAGTCGTTAGTCGTTAGTCGTCGGATGTCAGTTCTTTTTCACGCATTGACTTTCATTGCCTATTTCATCTCCGATTCTCCGTTTCATTCTTCAGGTCTTACCAAACTGACGACTGACGACCAACGACTGTCTACTCCCATCTCCGATTCTCCGATTCATTCTAAGACTAACGACTAGCGACCGACGACTAGCGACTAATCACTTCTTCAGCGGTTCCTCTTTCGGCAGGGTTATTATGACCGATGTGCCTTTACCCTTCCGGCTGCTGATGTTTATGGATCCTCCGTGCATTTTCACGATCTGTCCGCAGACAGTGAGGCCTAGACCCGTGCCTTTCGCCTTGGTCGTGAAGAAAGGTTCGAATATTTTCTTCAGGTCTTCCTTTGCTATGCCGTGGCCGTTGTCTTTTATGTGTATCGCAACCAGGTCATGGTAAACCCTTGATCTCACTTCGATTTCGCCTCCGTGGTCGGGAATGGCGTCTGCGGCGTTGTTCAATATGTTGGTGAAGACTTCCCTTATCTGAACGGGATCGGCACTTATGGGGAGCTCTTTCAGTGAATCAATGTATTTTGAAAGCACAATGTTCTTGGTGATGCGCACTTGTTTGAGTGTGTCGGTGCATTCCTCAAGGAGTGAATGCAGGTCCATCACCTTGCGCTGCGGGGGCTTCAGGCGCGAGTAGAACAGCAGGTTGTCGATGATCTGGCTGCTCTCCGTAATCATCTGATCTATTCCGTCCAATTGTACCCCGACCGTGCTGTCTCCTATCTTCTTCTTGATATAGGCTGTCGCCAATCTCATGCCGGCGAGGGGATTGCGCAGTTCATGGGCGACGGTTGCAGCCAGTGTCCCGATGTCGGAGAGGCGCTTCGATCTTTCAAGTTCCACCTGGATTTCAACCAATTCCTCGGATCTTTCCTTGACCAGTTTCTGCAGGGTCTTCTTGTCGCGCCTTAAAATCTCCTCCGCCTTTTTGATCTCGCTGATGTCGTTCCAGGTGACTATCCCCCCTATGATCTCGTCGTTTTTTGCACGTATCGGGGCGGAATTGCAGAGGAGGGGCAGATGGTCGCCTTTCCTGTTTACCAGAATTATTTCCTTGTTCTTTACATTTTCACCTTGGAAAATCGCCCTTGCCATGGGAGCATCCTTGCTTGCCAGAGGTGTTATGCCGTCCTTGCTG
>JBAZRS010000325.1:0-6418 GCA_041662825.1 Victivallales bacterium
AGGAACTCCTGGAATCGCCGAAGGCCAGGGAGATTATGCCCAAGAACCCCAAATTCGCCGAATATAACAATAAGTTTCAGACCCTTAATAAAATCGGGAGCTGGCAGAAAGACTCTTCAACACTAGCGGAACTCGTCTACAAGGACGAAATATTATACAAACAGATGGCTGATATTGTGAAAAACTATTCCTCTCCCGCAAAGAAGACAAATAAGCCGAATAGGCGTCGTTAAGGCCTCATAAGCCGATTCACCGGCTCTCCGATTCATTCCTTTCCTGTACTTCGGTATTCGTAATTCGAATGTTCGTCTGTTCGACCTGTCCTGAGCTTGTCGAAGGATTGCTCAAAAGTTGCGGCCCCTGGCCGCCTAATTTAACGTTAAGGAATTTCAAAGTTTATGAACAGTTATTTTCTAAACTCTAAAATCCATCTTCTGCGAATTGCGAAATTCGCACTTGGAGTGCGGCAATTTACTGTGTCGGGCGTAGCTTCTCAGCGTAGACTGATTGCCGCCTTTAACTGCGGAATTTATTCCGCCCCAGAATTAAGGTAATTCCGCGAAATGAATTTCGCGAAACAAGGCGGCAACAAGTTCCCGCACTCCAAGGATGCTTCGCATCAAGAAAAAAAGTTGCGGCCCTTGGCCGCCTAATTTATAGCCAGGGTATCTTCATCAGCTCCGTTCCCTGAAAACATCTTGTTTGATCCGTTGACTCCGACAGAGCCGTTTTCGTTAACCTCATACCCTAAATCCTGAAGTCCCAAGGCTTCAACATGTCCGTCACAGAATGCGGTATTCGCAAGTTTTGAAGAATGCACCGGATACGGGGCCGAACGGCTTGCGGGAGTCCTGGTGCTGTCATTGCAGTAATCACTCCTGCCGGCAGTAAGCCTCGGAGGGTCAAGGGACCAGGCATGATTTCCTATTTTGCCGTCCCCGTTTGCCGCACCCGACTGGAGGTCGGAATCATAGGGTTGCCTTGCGGAAGAGGCCTTTCCGGCTGCTGTTCCAGTGCAGTCGGCAAAAAGGACCGTGCCGTCAGTCCGGCTTAGAGAGCTTATTTTCCTCGGCCAGTTTATATATCTTGAAGTGGTACTGTTTAATCTGGAGTTTCCGAGAAACTGAAAATTATAACCGTATGAGGTGTTCCTGCCATTGTCCCTTGACAGGCCTGTCATCTGATCGTCCTGGGGACATATGAATATCTTATTGTCAATTCTCTGGGTGTTGTCATCCGCTGAAAGCGGGCTTGGACTGTTGAAGGCGTAGAATTTCGCGGAAAGACCGATTTGGGCATACCATCTCGGACGGTATTTCATGCCGTTGCCGACATCATGAATTCCGGCGGGCATTCTTCCGGCCACCATATATCCGGAATAATCATCGGCATAAAGGTTGAAACCGATCGCAATCTGCCTCATGTTTGATTTGCACGAATTGCCTTTTGCGTGTTGCTTCGCAACAAAAAGGGCAGGAAGCAGGATGCCAGTCAGGATCATTATTATCCCGATCACTACCAGCAGTTCAATCATCGTGAAAAACCTTTTCACGGAACTCCGCCTTTGGATATTTTGAGATTGCTTAACTCTGCTTATCTTAACAGTTTTGCCGGTTTTATCAAATTTTCAGCATTGAAAAAAGGCGGTTTGAGCGTATCGTATGCCTCTTTGTTGCTCAAAAAAGCAAATTCGGTATCTTTAACTTTCATAAACAATATTAACAGGAGAATAGGAAAATGGTAAAGATTCTTCATGACAGCGATGCTGACATCAGCGCGCTTAACGGCAAGACGATTGCGATTATCGGCTACGGAAACCAGGGTTCGGCACAGGCGCTCTGCATGCGCGATTCAGGCATCAATGTAATAGTCGGCGAAACAGAGACTCTCAACGGCAACCCGAACCGTTCATGGGAAAGAGCCGTCAATGACGGATTCAAGACCATGTCAATATCGGAAGCCGCAAAGGCCGCCGACATAATCCACATCCTTCTTCCCGATGAATTCCACGGCCCTGTCTACAAGAAGGAAATCAAGAAATACATGAAGGCCGGAAAAGTCCTTTCCTGCTCACATGGATTCAACATCATTTTCAAGGGAATCGTTCCTCCCGCAGATGTCGATGTAATCATGGTCGCCCCAAAAAGCCCGGCCACAGAAGAACGCAAGGCGTTCCTTGCCGGTTTCGGAGTCCCTGGCCTATTCGCTGTCAGGCAGAATCCGAGCGGCAAAGCCAAGGAAATCGCCCTTGCAATGGCAAAAGCCATGGGCTTCACACGCGCCGGCATCCTGGAATGCACATTTGAACAGGAAACCTATGAGGATCTCTTCGGCGAACAGACCGTTCTCTGCGGCGGTCTCGTAGAACTCATGAAGGCCGGGTTCGAAGTCCTCACTGAAGCCGGATATCCTCCGGAAATGGCATATTTCGAATGCGTACACGAAATGAAACTCATTGTCGACCTGATCTATGAAGGCGGCATACAGAAGATGAACGCCATCATATCCAACACCGCCGAATGGGGTGAATATGAAGTCGGCCCGAAGATCATCAACGCCGCAACCAAGGCAAGGATGAAGAAGGCCCTCAAGGATGTCGAGACCGGCAAATTCGCAAGAAAATGGCTCAAGGAAAGCAGGAACGGAGCACCAAACCTTCTTGCAAAACGCAAAGCCCTAGGCGAACATCCTGTCGAAGTCGTAGGCAAACAGATAAGGGAAATGTTCGAGCACAAATAAGAATCGGGCAATCCTCAAGTTATGCCGCAGCAGGAATAATCAGGCATAACAGGTAATGGTCAATTAAAAAGCGCCGGCAAACTTGCCGGCGCTTTTCTTTGTAAAAACACCGCAAAAAACATTCACCCATCCATTTCCACCCAGTAGCCCCCCCTTTTTCCCGCGGTAGGGTTTCACCCCATGGTAAATGGACAAGCCAGCCCTATCTTAATTACTTGAAAACCATTATGTGGAATTGAAACGGGCAGGAGGAACCGCAAATGAACAGGCAAGAACTGATTGACACCGCGAGGGAACTGGTAGCCAGCGACAAGGGACTGCTGGCAATGGATGAAAGCAATCCGACATGCAACAAGAGATTCGCCAAGCTGGGCATCCCGGTTACAGAGGAGACCCGGCGAACATATCGGGAGCTGATTGTAAATACACCCCGGCTCAGCGAATGCATCAGTGGCGCGATCCTTTATGACGAGACAGTCAGGCAAAAAATGAAAGACGGAACTCCCATCATCAGAGCCGTCATCAATGCAGGAATCATTCCCGGCATCAAAGTTGACGCAGGCACAAAAGAGATTCCCGGACATCCCGGAGAAAAAACAACCGAAGGGCTGGAGGGATTGCAAGTCCGTCTGGCGGAATATCTTCAAATGGGTGCCCGCTTCACAAAGTGGCGCGCCGTTATCGCCATTGGAGACGATATTCCAAGCCGGGAATGCATCGAGTCCAATGCCCGGATACTGGCCCGATACGCCGTGCTGTGCCAGGAAGCCGGATTCGTCCCCGTAGTGGAACCGGAAGTCCTCATGGACGGCGCCCACACCATTGAACGCTGCTACGAGGTGACGGTGGAAGTCCTGCGAACGGTCTTCAGCCATCTGCAAAAAGAGCAGGTGCTGCTTGAAGGCATGCTCCTGAAACCGAACATGGTGCTGCCGGGATTGGCCTGCCCCAGGCAGGAAACGGTGGATGAGGTGGCTGACGCCACGGTAAGGTGTCTCCTTCAAACTGTCCCCGCCTCAGTGCCGGGAATTGCATTCTTGTCGGGGGGCCAGTCATCTGAGCTTGCTTCAGCCCGTCTGAATGCCATGAATGCCAGATTCAAGGCTCAGGCGCCATGGGCGCTCTCATTTTCGTTTTCACGCGCCATCCAGCAACCCGCCATGGAGATTTGGCAAGGCAAAGAGGCCAACGTGCCGGCAGCACAGCAGGCGCTCTTTCATCGGGCCATGTGCAACCGGGCCGCGCGCCGCGGCGAATACAATGCCGCGATGGAAAGATAACGCAAGAGTCAAATGCGGGAATCTTGTTTTGCCGCGGCTCCTCAGCTCTGGCAGGCTGTGATTGCGGCTACTCCTATGATGTCGTCTACCGAACAGCCTCTTGACAGATCGTTCACCGGTTTTGCAAATCCCTGGAGAATCGGCCCGTAGGCCGATGCCCCGCCAAGCCGTTCAACAAGTTTGTATCCGATATTGCCTGAATTCAGATCCGGGAATATAAGGACATTCGCATTGCCCGCAATAATGCCTGAAGAGGATTTTCTTTCAAAAACCTCTGGAACTAAAGCCGAATCAGCCTGAAGTTCACCTTCAACAAGCGCCTCGATACCGGAGTCACTGAGCTTTCTGACCGACAGCTCTTTCGCAGCCTTGATCTTGTCTATGGACTCATCAACTGCACTGCCATGTGTCGAGAAAGACAGGAATGCTATTCTCGGAATCCTGCCGGTGAAAAACCTGTAATTTGAAGCCGACAATACTGCGATTTCCGCGAGCTGTTCTGAATCGGGATTGGGATTGACTGCGCAGTCCGAAAAAAGCATGACTCTCTCTCCAGACGCGGAAGGAGTCTGAAGATCCATGAAAAAAGAACCGCTGGAAGTCTTGACGCCCTCCTTCAGTCCGATTACAGCCAAGGCAGCCCTGAGAGTTTCGGCTGTTGACGCCATGCTGCCAGCGACCATTCCGTCGACAAGTCCGTTTTTAAGCATTTTTGCGCCGAAAAAAAGCCTGTTGTGCATAAGTTCAAGTGATTTTTCAATGGTGAAGTTCCTGCGGTTGCGAAATACGCAGAACTCAGCGGCGAATCTGGCGAGAAGCTCTGATTTCAAATGGTCGAATGCATGGAATTTCCTGTCGTCGATACCGGCCCGGGCGCACGCCCTGCTTATTTCATCTTCAGTGCCTAGAAGGATCGGCACGGCTATTTTTTCCGACTCGATCTTGTCTGCGGCAAGCGCGACCCTCGGATCATTGCCTTCGGGAAAGACGATTCTCCTGTTCCCGTGCTTACGGGCCCTATCGATTAGTTCATTAAGAAAAGACATGGGATTATTTTCGACCTGTCCTCCATAGCTTTGGCGAAGGAGGATTGACGTTTATTGAATTTCAGGACACGCTAAAGTTTACTGCCTTTGGCAGCGCCGTAGGCGACCAGGGCCGTGAACACCAACAGAACTTTCGAACTCCCGCACTGTGTCCGGCATCTTGTCGCGCCATAGCCTCTCTGCGAAGGCGGAAGCTCTCAGCGACGAGGGATTTCCGAACTTTCGAACTTCCAATGCTCCGATTCTCCGTTTCGCCGGTTCTCCGTTTCAAATATTATCGGAATGATCCCCGTTGCCGTTCGACATCACGGAGAGAGTCTCTCGGGCAATCATCAGCTCCTCGTTTGTCGGCATGACGATCACCTTGCATCTGCTGCTGTCTCTTGTGATTATGCCCGGCTTGCCTTTGCACGCCTCGTTCTTTTCATCATCGAGATCAAACCCCAGGGACTCAATTCTTTCAACAATCCGTTTCCTTATATAAGAGCTGTATTCCCCGATGCCTCCGGTGAAGACAATCGCATCGGCGCCGTCGAGGAGGGCGTAATACGAACCTGCATATTTCACCGCCCGCATGATGAACATGCGTAGGGCGCGGAGGGCCTGCTGGTCTCCGCCTTCAGATGCATTGATGATGTCGCGCATGTCGCTGCTGTTTATCCCGCCCACCCCGAGAAGACCGCTCTTCTTGTTGAGGAGCTGGTCGACATCCCGTGTCGACATGCCGAGATCTACAAGACGGATGACAACCGCCGGATCAATATCCCCGCATCTTGTTCCCATGACAAGCCCCTCGAGAGGAGTCATGCCCATTGAAGTGTCGATGACTACACCTTTGTTGATTGCGGTCACACTGCAGCCGTTGCCAAGATGGAATGTTATGAGTTTGAGCTGGTTGAAGGGGAGATTGAGGAATTTCGCGGTTGCCCTTGCGACAAAATTATGGGAGGTACCGTGAAAACCGTAACGGCGTATCCCGTATTTCGTGTAAAGTTCGTACGGTATCGCATAAAGGTATGATTCAGGGGGCATAGACTGGTGGAAGGCGGTATCGAATACTGCGACATTGCTTATTCCCGGAAAAATCACTTCGCAAGCTTCAATTCCCGAGTAATTGGGGGGATTGTGGAGAGGCGCGAGTGCAAAGCAATCCTTGATAATGTCTTTCACATGTTTGTCAATGACCACCGGTTTTGTCATCTGCTCGCCTCCGTGGACGACGCGATAGCCAATAGCCTCAACCTCCTTCAGGCTCTTGAGGACTCCCACCTCCTTGTCGACCAGCTTTTCACAGATGAGCTTGAGGGCGTCAACATGGTTCTTTATGTTCGCGCTTATTTCAATCCCGATCCC